>SLBZ01000081.1 GCA_007126095.1 Aquisalimonas sp. | reverse complement strand
GCCGCCCGGCTGGATGCGAAACACCCGGAGGCCACCACCTACTGCGCCATGGCCAAGCGCCTGGCCACGGACCTGGGCTTTCGCATCTGCAACGAGGCCCTGCAGATCCACGGTGGCTACGGCTACATCCGGGAGTACCCCCTGGAGCGCCACGTGCGCGATGTGCGCGTGCACCAGATCCTGGAGGGCACCAACGAGATCATGCGCGTCATCATCGCCCGCCGCCTGCTGGCGCCGGGCAGCGAGAACCTGCTGGCCTGAGCGCTCCGCCGGGCCGGCCCACCAACTGAAGAGATCGGGGACACCATGGCTTTTGACAACCTCATCACCGAGAAACGCGACGGCATCGGCGTGATCACCCTCAACCGCCCCAAGGTGCTGAACGCCCTCAACAGCGCCCTGATGCGCGAACTGGGCGAGGCCCTGACCGCCTTCGACGGCGACGACGACGTGGCCGTCATGGTGATCACCGGCAGCGAGAAGGCGTTTGCCGCAGGGGCGGACATCAGCGAGATGCAGAGCAAGGGCTTCGCCGATGTCTACAAGGAAGACTTCATCACCAGCGAGTGGGAGCAGATCCTGCGCTGCCGCAAGCCGGTGATTGCCGCTGTGGGCGGCTATGCCCTGGGCGGTGGCTGCGAGCTGGCGATGATGTGCGATTTCATCCTGGCGGCCGACTCGGCCAAGTTCGGCCAGCCGGAAATCAAGATCGGCGCCATCCCCGGCTCGGGCGGCACCCAGCGCCTGACCCGGTTCGTCGGCAAGTCCAAGGCCATGGAGATGTGTCTCACCGGCCGCATGATGGATGCCGATGAGGCCGAGCGCTCCGGGCTGGTGAGCCGGGTGGTGCCGGCGGACCAGCTGCTGGACGAGGCCATGAAGACCGCCGGCCAGATCGCCGGGCTGTCCCGCATGGCCGTGAGCATGTGCAAGGAGTCCGTGAACCGCTCCTACGAGACCACCCTCTCGGAAGGCGTGCTGTTCGAGCGGCGCGTATTTCACTCCGTGTTCGCCACCGAAGACCAGAAAGAGGGCATGGCGGCCTTCGTCGAGAAGCGTGCCCCGCAGTGGAGGAACCGCTGATGGTCGACGAAAGCCCCGTTGTCTTCGAGGCCGTGGCCACCGCCGACGGCCAGCGCGTCATGCGCGTGCGGCTGAACGCCGAGAAGTCGCTGAATGCCCTCAGCCAGGCCATGATCGACGCCCTGCAGCCGGCCCTGGACGAGTGGGCCACCGACCCGTCGGTCGCCGCCATCTTCCTCGAGGGGACCGGCGAGAAGGCGTTCTGTGCCGGCGGCGACGTGGTCAGCCTCTATCACGACATGAAACAGCGCGCCCTGGGCGAGCCCGCGCCGGTGGCGGAGCACTTCTTCACCACGGAGTACCGCCTCGACCACCTGGTGCATACCTACCCCAAGCCCATCGTCTGCTGGGCGGACGGCATCGTCATGGGCGGCGGCGTCGGGCTGCTGGCGGGCTGCAGCCACGGCATTCTCACCGAGCGCTCGCGGCTCGCCATGCCGGAGATGCCCCTGGGCCTGTTCCCGGATGTGGGTGGCACGTACTTCCTCAACCGCATGCCGGGGCGCACCGGCTATTTCCTCGGGCTCACGGGCGAGCACGTGTTCGGCACGGACATCTTCGCCCTGGGGTTGGGCAACTACATGATCCAGTCGGATCAGCGCGAAGCGGTGGTGGACGCGATGGCGGCCGCCAGCTGGGGCACCGACGAACGCGACCGGCACGAGACTGCCAGCCGGGTGCTCGGCGACCTGTGGCGGGCGAAGGACGCCACCGGCGAGACGCCGTTCATGGACCGCTACGCGCGCATCCAGGAACTCACCGATCACGCCACGCCCGGTGCCGTGATGGCGGCGATCCAGTCCGCCGCGGAAAACGAAGAGTGGCTGCAGTCCGCCGCCAAGGGGTTCAAGCGGGCCTGCCCGGTGTCACTGGCGGTGTTCGACCGCCAGTACCGCGGGGGTCGGCACCTGTCGCTGGTGGAGTGCTTCCGGCGTGAGCTCTGCATGGCCGTGCAGTCCTCGCGGCGGCCCGACTTCCGCGAAGGCGTGCGGGCGCTGCTGGTGGACAAGGACCGCAGCCCGGCCTGGTCGGTACCGTCCCTGGCGGAGGTACCTGACGATGTGGTCGATGCCCACTTCGTGCTGCCGGCGGATTACAAGGCAGACCCGCTGGCGGATCTGTAACCGGCGGCGCCTGCGGCGCCCCCGTCACCTACATGGTCTGGAGGAGAATCGCCATGGCGACGATCGGTTTCATCGGACTGGGCAACATGGGCGGCCCCATGGCCGCCAACCTGGTCAAGGCTGGACACGCCGTGCGTGTGTTCGATCTCTCGAAAGAGGCCGTCCAGCGGCTCGAGGGTGCGGGGGCCACCGGGTGCGCCAGCGCGGCCGAAGCTGCCACCGGCGTGGAGATCGTGGTGACCATGCTGCCCGCGGGCCGGCATGTGCGCGAACTCTACCTGGGCGAGGGCGGCTTGCTGGCCACCGCCGCCAGGGGGACGCTGCTGGTGGACTCCAGTACCATCGACGCCGATACCGCCCGCGCCGTGGCCGCCGAGGCGGAGCAGGCCGGCTGCCCCATGATTGATGCCCCGGTCTCCGGTGGTGTCGCGGGGGCGGAGGCCGGCAAGCTCATCTTCATGGTCGGCGGTGAAACCGCGCCGGTGGAGCAGGCGCGACCGGTGCTGGACATCATGGGCCGGGCGGTGTTCCATGCCGGCCCAGCCGGTGCGGGCCAAGTGGCGAAGATGTGTAACAACATGCTGCTGGCCATCAGCATGATCGGCACCTCCGAGGCCATCAACCTCGGTATCGCCGAGGGGCTGGACCCCAAGGCCCTGTCCGACATCATGCAGCAGAGCTCCGGCGGCAACTGGGTGCTGAACGGCTACAACCCGCACCCGGATGTCATGGACGGCACCCCGGCGTCGCGAGGCTACAGCGGCGGGTTTGGCACGGCGCTGATGTTGAAGGACCTGGGCCTGGCCATGGACGCTGCGCTGAAGGATGGCAAGGCGACCCCGCTCGGGGCGCTGGCGCGCAACATCTACGCCCTGCATGACGCAGCCGGGAACGGCCACAAGGACTTCTCCAGCGTCATCCAGTTCCTTGAGAACGGCGGAAGCACGCAGCAATGACAGCGGTTCGCAGCGAGAAGAGCGGCGCCGTCACCACCGTGATCCTGGATCGGCGGCAGGCCCGCAACGCCGTCGATCCCGATACCGCCCGTGCGCTGTATCAGGCGTTCATGGATTTCGAAGCCGATGATGACGCCAGCGTCGCCGTGTTCCACGGCGAGAACGGCACCTTCTGTGCCGGCGCCGACCTCAAGGCCGTCTCCTCCGGTGCGCTGGAGGAGTACCTGGGTGAGCTGGAGCCGCCGGCGGGTCGCGCGATCACCGGTTCACCCGGGCCCATGGGGCCGTCCCGCCTGCAACTGAGCAAGCCGGTGATTGCCGCCGTGTCGGGCTACGCCGTGGCCGGCGGCATGGAGCTGGCGCTGTGGTGCGACATGCGCGTGGTGGAGGAGAACGCCTGCTTCGGCGTCTACTGCCGCCGCTGGGGCGTGCCGCTGATTGATGGCGGCACCTTGCGGCTGCCACAGATCATCGGCCTCGGCCGCGCCATGGATCTGATTCTCACCGGCCGGACCGTGGCCGCCGATGAAGCCCACGCCATGGGGTTGGCGAACCGCGTCGTGCCGGAAGGACAGGCGCGCGCCGCCGCCGAGGAACTGGCGCAGGAGCTGACCCGCTTTCCCCAGCTGTGCATGCGTATCGACCGGGCGTCGGCCTACGCGCAGCATGGCGCCGCGGCGGGGGATGCGCTGCGCAATGAATACCAGCAGGGCCTGCGTGCCCTGCGCGAGGAGGGCGTCGCCGGCGCCGGCCGTTTCGCGTCCGGCCATGGTCGTCACGGCGATTTCGGAGATCTGTGAGGCGTGATGGCCACGGACAGGGGCAGGCAGCCGCAGCGTTCCGGCCCCGGGCGTGCGCCCGGGCGCATGGTCGCGACTGAGATTACGGTCGCCACCGGGACACCCTGTAGGAGCGACGCAAGTCGCGAACGTCTGCACATAGCGGCTGAAGCCGCTCCCACAGTGGGGAAAAACCGCCGTAGGAGCGACGTCAGTCGCGACCGCCGCCGCTCCCGGGCCCGGTCAGTCCAGCCGCTCTACTGCCACCGCCGTGGCCTCGCCGCCGCCGATGCACAGCGACGCCACGCCGCGCTTCAGGCCGTGGGTCTGCAGGGCGTTCAGCAGGGTGACGAGAATGCGCGCGCCGGAGGCGCCGATGGGGTGGCCCAGCGCGCATGCGCCGCCGTGGACGTTGACCGTATCGTGGGGCAGGCCCATCTCCTTCATGGCCGCCATGACCACCACGGCGAACGCCTCGTTGATCTCCCACAGGTCCACGTCGCCGGCGGACCAGCCCACCTGCTCAAGCAGCCCGGTCATTGCGCCCACCGGGGCGGTGGTGAACCACTGGGGCTCCCGGGCGTGGCTGGCCTGGCCGCGAATGGCGGCCAGCGGCGTCAGCCCCCGTTTTTCCGCCTCGCTGAGCGGCATCAACACCAGTGCCGCCGCACCGTCGGAGATGGAGCTGGCGTTGGCCGCGGTCACCGTTCCCTGCGGATCGAAGGCGGGCTTGAGGTTGCGCAGCTTGTCCGGGTCCGCGTTCCAGGGCTGCTCGTCGCGGGAGACGGTGCGCTCGCCCCGACGCTCGCGGATGGTCACAGGGGTGATCTCGGCGTCGAAGGTGCCGTCCTCGGCCGCCTTGCGCGCGCGCCGCAGCGAGGCCTCGGCGTAGTCGTCCTGGGCCTCGCGGGTGAAGCTGTAGTGACTGGCGCAGCGTTCGGCGAACGCGCCCATCAGTTCGCCCTTTTCGTAGGCGTCCTCAAGGCCGTCGAAGAACATGTGATCGGTCACTTTGCCGTGGCCGAGGCGGTAGCCGCTGCGCGCCCGGTCCAGCAGGTAGGGTGCGCGGGACATGCTCTCCATGCCGCCGGCGACGGTGATGCGGCCACGCCCCAGGGCGAGCACGTCGTGGGCGAACATGGTGGCCCGCATGCCGGAGCCGCAGACCTTGCTCACGGTGGTGCAGGGCACCGACAGAGGCAGCCCGGCGCCCAGTGCCGCCTGCCGGGCCGGCGCCTGGCCCAGTCCTGCCGGCAGCACGTTGCCCATGAACACCTCGTTCACCGCATCCGCCGGCACGCCGGCGCGCTCCAGCGCGGCGGCGATGCTGGCGCTGCCCAGTTCCGGCGCCGGCAGTGCAGACACGTCGCCCATCAGTCCGCCCATGGGGGTGCGTGCGCTGCCGACGATGACAATCGGATCGTCCTGCATGGTCAGTCTCCTCGTTCGTTGGTGTCGGTTCGTACCGGCCTGATCCGTGACGTGATTCCGGTGGACAGGGCGTCAGCAGACGCCCTGCTCCCGGAGTTCGCTGACCACGCCCGGGTCGATGCCCCAGTCGGTCAGCGCGGTGTCGGTGTCCTCGCCCGGCTTCCGTGCGCCGGTGGTCAGCTCCGCACGGGTGCGGGAGAACCGCGGCGCCGGCGCCGCCTGCACCATGCCGTCGTGCTGCACGAAGGTACCCCGCGCCACGTGGTGCGGGTGTTCGGGCGCCTCGTCCATGTCCAGCACCGGGGCGAAGCAGACATCCGTACCTTCAAGGATATCGCACCATTCCCGGCTGGTGCGGGTGGCAAACACGGCCTCGAAGCGGGCGCGCATGGCAGGCCAGGCCTTGCGGTTCATCTGTTCCGCGCAGTCCGGGTCGTCGCTGAGCCCGATGCGCTCGAGCAGTTCCCGGTAGAACTGCGGCTCCAGCGCGCCGATGCTGATGTGGCGGCCGTCGGCGCAGGTGTAGGTGTCGTAGAAAGGGGCGCCGCCGTCCAGCAGGTTGGTGCCGCGCTCGTTGCTCCAGACGCCCTGGGCCTTGAGCCCGTGGAAGAGGCTCAGCAGCAGGGCGGTGCCGTCGGTCATGGCGCTGTCCACCACCTGGCCCTGGCCGGACTGGCGTGCTTCCAGGGCGGCGCAGACCACACCGAATGCGAGCATCATGGCGCCGCCGCCGTAGTCGCCTACCAGGTTCAGCGGCGGCACCGGGCGTTCGCCGGCCCGCCCGATGCCGTGCAGTGCACCGGCCAGGGCGATGTAGTTGAGATCGTGGCCGGCGGCCTGGGCCAGCGGACCCTCCTGGCCCCAGCCGGTCATGCGGCCGTAGACCAGTCGCGGGTTGCGCTCCAGGCACGTCTCCGGGCCGAGTCCGAGGCGCTCCATGACGCCCGGTCGGTACCCTTCGATGAGAATGTCGGCCTGCTCCACGAGCTGCAGCACGGTCTCGACGCCGGCCGGCTGTTTCAGGTCCAGCGCCACGGATCGGCGGCCGCGAGCGGTGACCGGATCGTCCACCGGCAGGGCGTTGGCGGTCTTGCGGTCGATGCGCAGGACGTCCGCGCCCATGTCGGCGAGCATCATGCCGCAGAACGGCCCGGGGCCGATGCCGGCCATCTCGACGACTCGTACACCTTTCAGGGGGCCCATGTGTCTCCTCCCGCTTCTGGTTCTTGTTCGCATGCCTGCCCGGTCGTGCCGGGGTGTGCGGGCAACATTCCAGTGTTTTCCGGGGCGGGTCAAGCAGCGCTTGTCCGCCGATGCAATCGTCCAAGGAGGTTTGTGACATGAACATCAATGAACGCGTCTTTGTCGTGACCGGTGGCGCATCCGGTCTGGGTGAAGCCACCGTCCGCCGCCTGGTGGATGGCGGCGCCCGTGTGGTGGTCGCCGACATGAACGACCAGGCGGGTGGCAAGCTCGCCCACGAGCTCAGCGGCGCTGTGCACAGCGTGCGCTGCGACGTCACCAGCGAAGCCGACGCCCAGCATGCGGTGGATGCCGCCAAGGAGACCTTCGGCGCGCTGCACGGCCTGGTGAACTGTGCCGGTGTGGGCACGCCGGAGAAGACCCTCGGCAAGGAAGGGCCCCATGATCTGGAGCGCTTCAACAAGGTGGTGCAGATCAACCTGGTGGGCACCTTCAACATGACCCGGCTGGCCGCCGCGCTCATGGCCGAGAACGAGCCGGACCGCGAGGGCGAGCGGGGCGTGATCATCAACACGGCTTCGGTCGCCGCGTTCGACGGCCAGATCGGCCAGGCCGCCTATTCCGCCTCCAAGGCGGGTGTCGCCGGCATGACTCTGCCCATCGCCCGGGAGTTCGCGCGCCACGGCATTCGCGTGATGACCATCGCCCCGGGGCTGTTCGAGACGCCGATGCTGCTGGGGCTGCCCCAGGAGGTGCAGGATTCCCTGGGCGCCAGCGTGCCGTTCCCGCCGCGGCTTGGCCGGCCGGCGGAGTATGCGCATCTGGTGGAGAGCATTGTCGGTAACACCATGCTCAACGGCGAGACCATCCGCCTGGATGGCGCCATTCGCATGCAGCCGAAATGAGCATGGCAGAGGGGCGCGGAGACAGCCTTCAATGAGAGGGTGCCGCCGTGAACGGGCCTGCCGGGTTCCGGAGCCACGCACGGGCGTGACCCCGGGGCCGGCAGGCGCTGCCGGGTGTCTAGCGGCCCAGTATGGAGCGGGCGACGATCTCCTTCATGATCTCGTTGCTGCCGCCGTAGATGCGCTGCACGCGGGCGTCCACGAAGTCCCGGGAGATGGGGTACTCCTGCATGTAGCCGTAGCCGCCGAAGAGCTGCAGACACTGATCGGCCACCTTGAACTGCAGGTCGGTGGTGGTCAGTTTGGCGATGGAGGCGTTGGTGGTGGTGAGTTCGCCCCGGTTGTACTCCGCCGTGCACTGATCCACGAACGCTCGGTTCACGGCGATCTGCGCGCGCAGGTCCGCCAGGGTGAAGCGGGTGTTCTGCAGTGCCGCGATGGGCTGCCCGAACGCCTTGCGTTCCTGCGTGTAGGTGATGGTGCGATCGAGCATGCCCTCGCAGGCGGCGATGGCGCCGATGCTGAGAACCAGGCGCTCGCGCGGGAGCTCGTTCATCAGGTTGGCGAAGCCCTTGCCCTCGCCACCCAGGATCTGGTCCGCCGGCACGCGCACGTCCTGGAAGAACAGTTCGGCCGTGTCCGAGCCGTGCTGGCCGATCTTGTCCAGCTTGCGGCCACGGTCGAAGCCCGACGTGGTGGTGTCCACGGTGAACAGGGTCATGCCCTTGGCGCCGGCGCTCGGGTCGGTCTTGGAGGCGACGATCATCACGTCCGCGTGGTAGCCGTTGGTGATGAATGTCTTCTGGCCGTTGATCCGGTAGCCGTCGCCGTCCTTCTCGGCGCGGGTCTTCATGCCCTGGAGATCGGAACCGGCGCCGGGTTCGGTCATGCCGATGCAGCCCACGGCCTCGCCGGTGACCATGCGCGGCAGCCAGGTCTGTTTCTGCTCCTCGGTGCCCAGGTGAAGAATGTAGGGCGCGACAATGTCCGAATGCACCGAGAGGTTGGTTGCCAGGGCGCCCAGCCCCATGCGCGCCACTTCTTCGATTACCACGGCGGAGAGCTGAAAATCGCCGCCGAAGCCGCCGTATTCCTCCGGGACATCCACGCACAGAAAGCCGTTCTCGCCGAGGCGGTTCCACAGCTCGCGCGGAAACAGCCGATCCCGCTCCCAGGCGTCGTAATGGGGCATGACCTCGTTTTCCAGGAAACGGCGCAGGGTGTCCCGGAACAGTTCGATTTCGCTGGCGTCCAGCATGTCTTTTCTCCTCCCGTCTCTGTATTTGATGACTGCGACGAGATTACCCCCCACCGAGCGTCACGTCGATTCCCCGGGCGCCCGGTTCGTGTTGAATTGCATAGGAGTCCGGCATGAACTTCGAGAACCTCATGCGACAGCGCTACAGCGCCCGTGCGTTCCTGTCCGATCCGGTGCCCGCGGGAATCCTGCGGCACATCCTGGATGTGGCCCAGAAGACCCCGTCCTGGTGCAACACCCAGCCCTGGGAGGTGGTGGTGACGGAATCGCCGGCGGCCACCGTGGCGCTGCGGGACACGCTCCATGCCCATGCCGCCTCGGGTGCCGAGGCGAACCCCGACAAGCCGTTTCCGCGTGAGTACGTGGGCAGCCATGACGACCGTCGCAAGGCCTGCGGCGCAGCGCTCTACAATGCCCTGGAGATCGGCCGCGAGGATCGCGACGCCCGGGCGCAGCAGATGCTGCGCAACTACGCCTTTTTCGATGCACCGCACTGCATGCTGGTGTTCTGCCACGAGAGTCTGGGGTTCTACGGCGGCGTGGACTGCGGCCTGTACCTGCACGCGTTCATGCTGGCGGCGCTGGACCAGGGCGTGCATACCATCGCCCAGGCGTCTCTGGCCGCCTACCCGGACCTGGTGCGGGAGCATTTCGACATGCCGGCGGATCGCCATCTGCTGTTCGGCTGCTCGTTCGGCTATGCCGACGAACGCCATCCGGTGAACCGCTACCGCACCGACCGCACCGGCATCGCCGATGCGGTCCGGTTCGTGCGATAACCATTCCGGCATGGTCTGGTGGACCTGAAGGTCCACCCTACGCGTGGGTCAGGCAATGCCGTATCCGTGACCGTAGGGTGGACGTTTACGTCCACCAACCCCGAACGAACTGAAGGTCTACCCTACGTTTGCTGCAGCCCCGGCCGGAGAGCCGCCGTAGGGTGGACCTTCAGGTCCACCAACCCTGAACGAACCACCATTCTGGCCCGTCATCGCCGATGCGCCCACCCGGTCATGCGGTGCTCGATCCAGGCGAAGAACTGGTACATGACCATGGCCATGACGCTGATGGCCACCAGCCCAGCGAACACCAGCGGCATGCGCATCTGCGAGCCCGCGGACATCATGAGATAGCCGATGCCCTGGTTAGAGGCCACCGTCTCTGACACCACCGTGCCCACGAACGCCAGGGTGATGGCGATCTTCAGGGAGGCGAAGAAGTAGGGCAGCGAACGCGGCAGGCCCACCTTGAACAGCACGTCCCGCCGTTTCGCGCCCAGCACCCGCAGCACGTCCTCCATCTCCGGCTCCAGCGTGGCTAACCCGGTGGCCACGTTGACGACAATGGGGAAGAAGCTGATCAGGAAGGCGGTGATGATCGCCGGCACCGTGCCGATGCCGAACCACACCACCAGAATCGGCACGAACGCGACCTTGGGGATGGCGTTGAACGCCACCAGCAGGGGGTAACACGCCCGGTACATGAACTTCGACGAGCCGACGATCACCCCGAGCACCAGTCCCACGACCACGCCGATGGCAAAGCCGATGACCGTGGTCCAGAAGGTCTGCCACGCGTGCCGTGATACCGGCCGGTGGAACTCCACCAGGGCGTTGGCGGTGTCGATGACGCCCGGGAAGATATACTGCGGCACGCCCAGGACGCGAACCGTTCCCTCCCAGATGGCGAGCAGCACCACGACGGCCGCCCAGGGTGCCAGCCGTAGCTGCATTTCCGGAGACAGGCGCAGAAAGGTCATTGGCTGTTGTCCTCGCGAATGGAGCCGATGCGCGCGCGCAGGTCGTAGACCAGGTCGCTGAACTCGGGGGTATAGGTGAGTTCCAGGTTCCGTGGGCGCGGGAACGGCACCTGCCGTTTCTCGATGATGCGCCCGGGGCGCTTGCTCATCACGTAGATGGTGTCCGCCAGATAGGCGGCCTCGCGCAGATCGTGGGTGACCAGCACCACCGTGAACCGCTGCTGTCGCCACAGGTCCTGAAGCACGCTCCAGAGTTCTTCCCGGGTGAAGGCGTCCAGGGCGCCGAACGGTTCGTCCAGCATGAGCAGGCGTGGGTCGTGGATCAGCGCACGACAGATGGAGGCGCGCTGCTGCATGCCGCCGGAGAGTTGCCAGGGGTAGCTGTCGGCATACCCGTCCAGGCCCACGGTCTGCAGCAGGCCCATGGCCTTTTCCACGTATTCCTTGCGGTGCCGGCGCAGGCGGGCGCGGTGGGGCTGCACGATCTCCAGCGGCAGCATGACGTTATCCAGGGTGGTGCGCCATGGCAGCAGCGTGGCGTTCTGGAATGCCATTCCCGTGATCTTGAGTGGGCCGTTCACAGGCGCCCCGTCCACGGTGATGCGCCCGGCGGTGGGCTGGTGCAGCCCGGTGCACAACTTCATGAAGGTGGACTTGCCGCAGCCGCTCGGCCCCACGAAGGCGACGAACTCGCCTTCGGCGATGTTGAGGTCGATGTCCTCGATGGCGTTGCCGCTGTCGTCGTAGGCAAGGCTGACATGGTCGAAGGCGACGAACGGCCGCCCCGTCTCCGGGGCGGCGCTCGTGGTTGCAGTTGCTGTCATGGATGCTCCGTCGGCCATGGGATCAGTCCGGGAAGACCATGCGGTCGTCCTGATCCGGCAGGAAGTCACTGTTGAACACGTCTTCGGCCGAGGGCACGTTGTCTTCCAGCTCGAACACGTCTGCCACCTGGCCGATGGTCAGCTCCAGGCGCTCCATGTCCACGGCGCCAAGGCCGTTTTCGCGTGCGGCAGGCGTGTCGATGGAGCCCTCAATGGCGAGCTTCAGCCGGCGCACCTCCATGTCGCGCTCGATCAGGTCATCCCGCTCCTGTACGTAATCTACGGCACCGTCGGGATCCTCCAGGGTGGCAGCCATGCCCCGGGTAAAGGCGCGCAGAAATCCGCTCACGGCCTCGGGGTGCTCCTCGATGAAGGAGTCCCGGGCGACGATGACGTTGCCGTAGAGTTCCACGCCGTACTCCGGGAACGGCATGATCACCAGATCCTCTTCGGCAACACCGCGGGATTCCAGATTCAGCAGGCTGGTGAAGTAGAAGCCGGTGATGGCGCCCACGTCGTCGCTGGCCAGCAACTGCTCGCGCAGGGCGGGGTCCACCGAGTCCCAGGACACGGAATCGGATTCCAGGTCGTTGGCGCGGGCGAACAGCGGCCAGGCCCTGCGGCCGGTGTCGAAGGAGGGAGCGGCGAGCGTCTTGCCCGCGAGATCCGCCGGCTCCTCGATACCGCTCGACTTCTTCGCGAAGACCGCCGCGGGTGAACCGTCATAGACCACGAACACGGCGCTCAGAGAGGGGGCGTCGGGGTTGTTGGCGAGAAACTCCACCAGGGCGTTGAGGTCGCCGAAACCCATGTCGTAGGCGCCGGAGGCGACGCGGTTGATGGTCTCGGCCGAGCCGCTGCCGGAGTCGATGGAGACGTCCAGGCCTTCGTCCTCGAAGTAGCCGCGCGAGGCGCTCATGAGAAACGGTGCCGACGGCCCCTCGAAGCGCCAGTCCAGCTGGAAGTCGATGTCCACCGCGTCGGCGGTGCCCGTTGCCGGGAAGATCAGGGCCGCGGCCAGGCCGGCGGCAGCCGCGGTGCGGCGGAGTGGATTGTTCGAAGCGGTCATTGTGCACTCCCGGTGATCGCGTAATCGTGGTCATGTATGTCGGGCGCGGGAGGCCGGGCCTCCCGCGCCATGCCGGCAGGCGCCAGGCGCGCCTGTCTGTCTAGAAGCGCAGCTGCACGCCGGTGCCCACGTTGTGGCCCGCGTCGCTGGCGTCGTCGATGTCGTCCATGAAATAGGTGGCGTAGGCCGTGGCCATGCTGCTCAGGGGCAGCTCGTAACCCACCGCCCAGGTGTGGCGGTCGCCGCCGTCCTCGTAGTCTTCCGGACCGAAGCGCGACGCGTCGGCGTAGGCGTAGGAGGCGAGCACCTGGCCGGGGCCGGCATCGACGCTGGCGCCCACGGTGACGCTGTTGATGGCGAAATCGTCGCTATCCAGGTCGTTGTCGATATGCTGGTACTGACCGTAGAGCTGGAAGGTGCCGAAGTCGTACATGCCGCCCAGCAGCGCCGCGTACTGGGTGCCGTCGTCGTCGACGCCGGCCGCCTCCAGTGCATAATCCACGGCGTGGGCGGCTGCGGTGCCAGTGAACGCGCCGGCACGGTAGACGGCGTAGGCGCCGATGCGATCGTCGCCGCGGCTGTCATCCCCCTCGTTGTCGCCGAAGCCGTAGAGCACGTTGATGGTGACGCCGTTCAGGTCCGGCGAGGTGTACTGCACCGTGTCGCTCCAGCCGGAGTCGCCGACCAGCGGCGCGTTCGGTCCGCCCGCGTAGGTGTGGTAGTTGGCCGGGGAGAACTCGAATGAGCCGCCGAACGGGTTGGTGAACACCATGGGCAGGAACAGCGGTGCGGTTACACGGCCGCCGCGCACCGTGCCGTATTCCGTTTCCACACCGACGTTGGCGTTGCGGGCGAAGAAGATGTCCCCCTCGAAACGGCCCTGCTCAGCGGAGTCGGGACGGAAGAAGGCTTCGATATCGCCCACCACGGCCAAGTCATCGTTGACTTGGTGTCGGGCGGAGATGCCCCAGTAGGAGGTGTCTTTGCCGCCCGCACTGAGTTTGCCTGTCCAGCTGTCTGCTCCCAGCGGGTTCTGAGCGCCGCCGTAAACATCGATGATGCCGTGGATGTCCACTCCGGTGTCCGCGTGGGCCAGACTGCCGCCCGCCAGGCATAGCGTGCCCGCACCCAGCACCAGGGTCTTTCTGATCTGCTGTTTCAATGGATTGTCCCCTATGTCGTGATTGCCGCTGACGAATCCGTGCGGATACATCGGTGTATACGGTCTTCACGAAGCGTGCCAGCAACAGGGACAGGTCCGAATCAGCGACAAATCAACGGGATGGGAGGTCGGGCAGGGTGAGTATCGCCAATGGGCAACCCCCGTTGCTGCATCGTGGTGCACGGCCGGGCCATGCGTGCACTGTTATGGGGAGCCTCTGGCTGGGCTGTTACGGGGTTGTGTACGATTGCCTGTCCCGCCGGCCGGGTGACCGGCGGCGGGACGGATGCCCGGGGCCTCAGAGCTGCTGCAGGAAGTAGGTCATCTGCTCGTCCACGTTGCTCTCGAGCAGCCGCAGGCGCCGAGTCTGGTGCAGGATCAGCAGCCCCACGGCCTGGGCCACGCCGTTGGTGGTGCGCAGGGCCGTGTCGTCATAGCCGTCGTTGGCCAGGCCGTCGGAGATCAGGTCAAAGACGGTCTGCAGGCTGCGGTTGAGCGAGCGGTCCAGGTCTTCACTCAGGCCGACGGGCCGCGCCCCCTGGTAGAGATACAGACCAAGCGTCAGCTCCAGCGGATGGGCCCGGTAGTAGTCGTAGAACGCCTTGATGCCGGCACGCCCCTGGCTACCCGCCGGAGCGATGGCGGTGGCATCGCGGATGGCTTGCTGCAGGGACGCCAGCGACTGGGCGAGCACTTCGGCATACAGCGACTCCTTGCCGCCGAAGTGGGGATAGATCGCCCCGGTGGTGCAGCCCGCCTCTCGGGCAATCAGCCGCATGGACGCGCCCTCGAGGCCGCGTTCCTTGAATACCCGCGCAGCGGCGGCAACAATGGCCTCGCGCTTGTCCTCGCGCTGGCCATCGCCATTGCTGCGCAACGCCCCGGGCCCGCCCGCGCTAGTGTCGTCAGAGCGGTCCTTCGTCATCGAACGGTCGGTTTTCTGTCCAGTCATAGCTTCCCTGATCGCGCTCCCTTACTGCCTGTTTCCAGCCGACGGTCTCTGCCCGCTGCTTGAAATTGAGACCTTCAGGTGAATGCCTCGTGATGCCATCGAACATCGTCGCCATCATCTGTGTTGTTTCGAGGCCCATGTTCTCATAAGCCTGATTGATCATCAGCTTTTGCATCATCAACTGGTTCACGGGAACGGTGGCCATGCGTGCCGCCAGGGCTTCCGCCTCCCGATCCAGCTCGCTGGCCGGTGTGGCCCGGTAGATCAGCCCCAGCCGCTCGGCTTCCGTGCCGGTGATCCGGTCGCCGGTGAACAGCATCCGCTTGGCCCGTTCCGCGCCCAGGCGGTAGACCCACATGGCGGTGGTGGGGCAGCCCCAGACCCGCGTTGGCATATAGCCGATTTCGGCGGAGTCTTCCATGAGGATGATGTCGGAGCACAGGGCGATGTCGGAGCCTCCGGCTACGGCAAAGCCGTGCACCTTGCAGATCACCGGGCGGTAGGAGCGCCAGAGCGTCATGAACAGCTCGGTGTTGCCCTTCATGAAGGCGTAATCCTGCATCGGATCCCACGGCATGGCCTGGGTGACGTTGCCGGTGCCGTTGGCCTCGGCGTAATAGGCGAGGTCGTAGCCGGCGCTGAAGGCGCGGCCGGCGCCCGCGAGCATGATCACGTGCACGCCACGGTCGCCGTTGGCCCGGGCCACGGCGTCGGCCAGCTCGTGCGGCAGCTCATCGTCGATGGCGTTGAGCACCTCGGGACGGTTCAGGGTGATGCGGCCGATGCGGCCGTCCTTCTCGTAGAGCACCTTGGACATCTGATACCTCGCCAATAACGTCGTTACGGATGTAACGCTGTTATATTTGCAGGTGTCAGGGCATGGCTCAACCTGTCAGAAATGACAGCCTAAGCCAGCGGGGTATCACTTGCACGTACGTTCGGGGGCGGGGCGCTAGTAATAGCCCGCTTGTGGGCCTGCAGGCGCCGTGACTGCCGCTTGTGCCTGATCCGCGTCGGCCGGTTCACCGGGGTGCAGTGCCGCTGCCTTCGCTTCCGCCCACGCCACGGTCCCGGCGACCTGATTGAAGGTGTTCAGGTGGAACCCGGCCAGCCCGGGTGTCGCCGGACTGTCGAACGCAGGCACCAGTGCTTCGGCAAGGGTGTCGGGCCGGTAGGTGCTGCCGCCCAGGAGCCGGGAGGCGAGTCCGGCCTGGCGCCGCAGCACCCGGGTGGAGGCGCCGAGGCCGATCCGCATGGCCAGGCCCATCAGCTTCATCCGGTCGATGACACCGGGCAGACCCACGTAGACCGGCAGCCGCATTC
The DNA here is from genome assembly GCA_007126095.1 of Aquisalimonas sp. Classification (GTDB taxonomy): domain Bacteria; phylum Pseudomonadota; class Gammaproteobacteria; order Nitrococcales; family Aquisalimonadaceae; genus Aquisalimonas. Next base: position 16,713 of record SLBZ01000081.1, on the reverse strand, counting down.
CGCGATCGTGCTGGTCCGCGAGCCACGACAGGATCGTGTCCGCATCGAAACAGATCTGGGTGACGGTGTAGTCCGCCAGCGCGTTCTTTGCGTCCAGTGCCGCCTGCATCCGCTCCGGCGGGATGGTGGCGTGGGGCTCGGGGTAGGACGGTACGCCGATCCGCCGCGGGCGGTGTGGCAGGGTGTCCAGGTCCTCCAGCAGCTCGAGCCCGCCCGGATAGGGGCCCGCGGGGGTGGGCGCATCACCGCCGACGATGAACACATCGTCCAGTCCCGCGGCGTCCAGGCGTTGGAAAATGCGCTGCAGGTCCCCGCGGCCGGTGACCAGGCGTGCGGCCACGTGGGGCACGGCGTGGTAGCCGGAAGCAGCGAGGGACTCGGCCAGGTCCAGAGAGGCGTCGATGCCGTGCCTGGGCGAGCAGGTGACGGTCACCGTAGCGTCCCGGGGCAGATGGCGCGCCTGCTCCATCACCCCCGCGAGCGGGATCAGCTCGTACCGGGGAGCGGCCAGGGCCTCTGCGCCCCGCGATGTTGCCGTGACTGTCGTCGCCGTTGCCTGCCACATGCCGTCATCCTCCCGGTCCGGAACCCTCGTTGACGGTATGCAATCTAGCGCCGGGTGCGGTGTGGCATCCCCTTGCGGACGACGGCCAGTTAGCCGTGGGCGTCATGTGCGCGGCGAGTGTCGCGCCGGGCAAACCGGGTGTCGCGGGCGCTGTCGCAGGAAGGCAAACCGTGTTCGCCGCGGGACAGCGGGGTAGTGCCGGGCTTGTCTAACGTAAGTCGTAACGCTGCCGCCGCATCCGGCTGCAGCCCTGCGAAATGACTGGCTACGGCCGGGAGGGCGTCATGGCATCCGTGCATACCATCCCCGTGGAGATCGACGAGACCTCTGGCGAATGGCGTCTCAACGGAACGCCCGTGCTGGTGCTGCCGCGGGAGGACATGGCCCGGCTCCAGGGCACGGTCGCGGGCAGCCCGGCGGAATCCGCCTGGCAGGCGGTGGCGCGGCGCTCCGCCCGGCAGTGGTGTGAGGTCGAGGCTGCCCGCTCGGGCGCGGACGCGGCCACCGTGGTCGCCCGTTACCTGGACAGCCTCGGCCAGCGTGGCTGGGGTCGGTTCGAACTGGTGTATTGCCGTCCGCACGACTGTGGTGCCGCCGTACGCGTGTACAACTCGCCGTTCACCGTCGCCGGGGTGCGCGGTCCGCGCACCTGCCGGACCTTTCTGGCCTGGTTCGAGGGCGCCATGGGGTGGGCGTGCGACGATCCCGACCTCATCGCCATCGCCGAGGAACGGTGCTGCGCCGCCAGTGGTGCCGAGGCCTGCGAGTTCGTGGTGCGGCCCGGCGTCGCGTCGGACGACGACTGATCAACCCCGTCTCACCGGCATCCTGGAGTCTGGCCATGCAGCGCTACTCGGCCCTCAATATCGCCCGCCACGCCGCCAGCGGCCACCGTCACTGGGAGCCGGCCTGGCGCCAGGCCGCACCCAGGCGCCGCTACCGGGTGCTGATCGTCGGCGGCGGCGGGCACGGCCTGGCCACGGCCTACTACCTGGCCAAGGAGCACGGCATCACCGATGTCGCCGTGCTGGAGAAGGGCTGGATCGGCGGCGGTAACACCGCGCGCAACACCACCATCGTGCGCTCCAACTACCTGTGGAGCGCCTCTGCCGCGCTGTACGAGAAGTCCATGAAGCTCTGGGAGGGGCTGTCGGCGGATATCAATTTCAACGTCATGTTCAGCCAGCGCGGTGTGCTTAATCTCGGGCACACACTGCAGGACATGCGCGACATCCGGCGACGCGTGAATGCCAACCGCCTGAACGGGATTGATGGCGAGGTGCTGGACCAGGCCGGCGTGAAGGCGCGCGTGCCGTTCATCAACACCAGCTCCGACATCCGCTTTCCGGTGCTGGGCGCGTCGTGGCAGCCGCGGGCGGGCATCGCCCGGCATGATGCCGTCGCCTGGGGGTTCGCCCGCGCGGCGGACAGCCTGGGCGTGGACGTGGTCGAGAACTGCGAGGTCACCGGGATCCGGCGCGAGAACGGCGCTGTGGTGGGCGTGGACACATCCCGCGGTCCCATTGATGCCGATCGCGTCGGCGTCGTGGTGGCGGGCCACGCCGGTGTGCTGGCGGACATGGCCGGGTTCCGGCTGCCCATCGAGAGCCACCCGCTGCAGGCGTTGGTCTCCGAGCCCATCAAACCGATTCTCGACACGGTGGTCATGTCCAACGCCATCCACGTCTACGTCAGCCAGTCCGACAAGGGCGAGCTGGTGATCGGCGCGGGCATTGACGCCTACAACGGCTATGGCCAGCGCGGCAGCTTCCAGACCATCGAGCACTTCCTGGCGGCGTTGGTGGAGCTCTACCCGATCTTCAGCCGCATGCGGCTGCTGCGCCACTGGGGCGGCATCGTTGATACCTGCCCGGACGCCTCGCCCATTATCGGCAAGACGCCGGTGGGCGGGCTGTTCTTCAACTGCGGCTGGGGCACCGGCGGCTTCAAGGCCACGCCCGGATCGGGCTGGGTGTTCGCGCATACGCTGGCCACCGGCGAGCCGCACCCGATCAACGCGCCCTTCGGCCTGGACCGGTTCGAGACCGGGGCGCTGGTGGACGAGCACGGCGCGGCGGCGGTGGCGCATTGATCCGAAATCCGGGCCGGAGCCGTAGGAGCGACGTGAGTCGCGACCTGGCCCTCGATCGCGACTCACGTCGCTCCTACAGGATGTATGTGGAGGAACCGCCATGCTACTGATCCCGTGCCCCTGGTGCGGCCCCCGCGACGAGAGCGAGTTCAGCTACGGCGGCGAGGCCCATATCGCCCGGCCACGTGAGCCCGACGCCCTGTCGGACGCCGAATGGGCCGACTACCAGTTCATGCGCACCAACCCCTGTGGCTGGCACCGGGAGCAGTGGTTACACACCCACGGCTGCCGGCGCTGGTTCAACGTCGAGCGCAATACCGCCACCCATGCCATTCACGCGGCGTACCGCATCGGCGAGGCGCCGCCCCTGCGGGAGCCGGCATCATGACGCAGCCGCGCCGTCTGGCCGAGGGAGGCCTCATTGATCGTGGTGAACCGCTCCGGTTCGTCTTCGACGGCCGTGAGCTGGAAGGCTATGCCGGCGACACCCTGGCATCGGCGCTGCTCGCCAACGGCATCAGTGTGGTCAACCGCAGCATCAAGCTGCACCGGCCCCGCGGTATCGTCGGCCATGGTGCCGAGGAGCCCAACGCCCTGCTGCAGATCGACCGTGGTGCGGTCACGCTGCCCGACCGACGCGCGACCCAGACCGAACTCTACGACGGGCTGGAGGCGCGTCCGGCGGTGGGGCGCCCGGAGCGGGACCCCGGTGCGGCCATGGGGGCGCTGTCGCCGTTCATGCCTGCCGGGTTCTACTACAAGACGTTCATGTCGCCCCAGGGCTGGTGGGAGCGCTACGAACAGGTGATCCGCCCCGCGGCGGGCTTCGGGTATGCCCCGAACGGGCCGGACCCGGACGTGTACGACCGCTGCAACGTCCATTGCGACCTGCTGGTGGCCGGTGGCGGCGCGGCCGGGTTGCAGGCCGCGCTGACGGCCGCCCGCGCCGGCGCCCGGGTCATCGTCGCCGACGAACAGGCGCGTTTCGGCGGCTATCTGCTCGCCAGCCGGGCGTGGATCGGCGACGAGTCCGCGCAGGCGTGGGTCGCCCGCACCGTGGCGGAGCTTGCGGCCATGCCCGAGGTGACGCTGTTGCCGCGCACAGCGGTATTCGGCAATTACGATCACGGGTTCGCCGGGCTGGTGGAACGCCTGAGCGATCACCGACCACCCGGTAAGCGTGCCGGCCCGCGCGAGCGCTACTGGCGGGTGCGTGCCCGCCAGATGGTGCTTGCCGCCGGGGCCATCGAGCGGCCCATCGTGTTCGGCAACAACGACCGTCCCGGCGTCATGACGGCCTCCGCCGTGACCACTTACATCCGCCGTTACGGTGTGTGCCCGGGCCAGCGGGCCGTGGTTTTCACCAACAACGACTCCGCCTACGCCGCCGTGGAGGCCCTGCAGGCGGTGGGGGTGTCGGTGGTGGTCGCCGACGCCCGGGAGGAGTGCAGCGCCGCCGCAGCGGCCGCCCGGGATGCCGGTGTGGACGTGCGTCCGGGCAGCGCCGTGCTGAGTGCGCATGGCCGCAGGCAGGTCACCGCCGCGACCATCGGCGATCTGGCCCGCCAGGGCCAGCAGCGTGTGCCGTGCGACCTGATTGCGGTCTCCGGCGGCTGGAATCCCGCGGTGCACCTGCACTCGCACATCCGCGGCCCCCTGCGTTTCGATCACGATCTGGCGACGCTGCTGCCGGCATCGGGGCCGGACTACGTGCGCTCTGCCGGTGCGGCAGCCGGGGTGTTCACTCTTGCCGAGGTGCTCGCCAACGGCGCCGAGGCGGGGGCGATGGCTGCCGCGGCGCTGGGTTTCGAGCCGGTCATGGCCAGTGTGCCGACGGTCCGCGACGACGACCCGGCCCCGGGGGCGCTGCGCGTCCTCTGGCGCGCCCCTCTGCCGTCCGAGGGCAAGCTGCCGGCATTCGTCGACCTGCAGAACGACGTCAAGACGTCGGACCTGGAGCTGGCCGTGCGTGAAGGCTATCGCTCCATCGAACACGTGAAGCGCTACAGCATCATGGGGTTCGGTACCGATCAGGGGCGCCTCGGAAACATCGTCGGCTCCGGCATCGTCGCGGAGCTCCTGGGCGAGAACGTGGAGACCGTGGGCACCACCACCTTCCGGCCCGCCTGGACACCGGTGAGCTACGGTGCACTCGTGGGCGAGGAACTGGGGGCGCTGTTCCAGCCCGTGCGCACCACGCCCATGCACGACTGGCACGTGGCTCGGGGCGCGCTGTTCGAAGACGTGGGCCAGTGGAAGCGCGCCTGGTACTACCCCCGGGCGGGTGAATCCCTGGACGATGCCGTGCGGCGCGAATGCCTGGCCACGCAGCGTGGCATCGGTGCGCTGGACTACTCCACTCTGGGCAAGATCGACATCCAGGGGCCGGACGCCGTGACCCTGCTCGAGCGCGTCTACACCAACAACTGGCGCAAGCTCGCGGTGGGGCGGTGCCGGTACGGCATCCTCCTGGACGAGAATGGCACGGTCCTCGACGACGGCGTCACCGCCCGGCTCGGCGAGCACCACTACCTGATGTACACCACCACCGGCGGTGCCGCCGCGGTGCTGGCGTGGCTGGAGCGCTGGCTGCAGACGGAGTGGCCGGAGCTGGACGTGTATCTCACCTCGGTGACCGACCAGTGGGCGATCATGTCCCTGGCCGGGCCGTCCAGCCGTGATCTGGTGCAGGACCTCGGCACCGACATCGATCTGGACCCTCAGGCATTCCCGTTCATGGCGGTGCGCGAGGGCCACGTGGCCGGCGTGCCGGCCCGGGTGCAGCGCGCCAGCTTCAGCGGCGAGCTGACGTTCGAGATCAGTGTGCCGGCGGACTACGGGCTGTTCCTCTGGGAGCGCGCATTCGCCCTGGGCGAGCGGTACGGCATCACCCCCTACGGCACCGAGGCCATGCACGTGCTGCGTGCGGAGATGGGGTTCATCATCGTCGGTCAGGACACGGACGGCGCCGTGAGCCCGCTGGATCTTGGCATGCAGGGCCTGATCAGCGACCGCAAGGACTGTCTCGGCAAGCGCTCGCTGAGCCGCCCGGATTTCCGCCGCGATGACCGCCCGCAACTGGTGGGTCTGACGCCGGACGATCCGGAGGTGGTTGTCCCGGAGGGCGCCCAGCTTGTGCATAACCCGGATCAGTCGACGCCGGTGCCGCTGGAAGGGTGGGTGACCTCCAGCTACTACGGTGCCCGTATCGGCCACAGCTTCGCCCTGGCCATGGTCAACGGCGGCCGCGCGCGCCACGGCGAACGGCTCACGGCGTGGGATCTGGACGCCGGCGCCATCGCCGTCACCGTGACCGCTCCGTCCTTCTACCAGCCGCCCCGGGAGTAGCGCCATGAACGACGTACTGGCCCGTCCGCCACTGACCGACGCCAGCCTGCCGGCATTCGCGGGGGTGGCGCTGCGACCGGTCGTGCCCAGGGATATCCTCAACCTGCGTGGCAACGCCGACGAGCCTGCGTTCGTCGATGCGGTGACGTCGGCGCTGGGGTGTCCGCCGCCGGTCACGCCCAACACCTGGGCCGCCGGGGAGGGGTTGCAACTGCTTTGGACCGGGCCGGACGAATGGCTGGCGGTGGTCGAACCCGACGGACCGGCCGGGCGTCTGGAGGCGGTGCGCGGCGCCCTGGGCACGACCCGGGCGGCGGTGACGGCCCTGAGCGCGGGATACGCCACGCTGGAACTCACCGGCGAGCGCAGTCGCGCCGTCCTGGCCCGTGGCACGCCGCTGGATCTCCATGTACGGCAGTTCGGAGCCGGCCAGTGTGCCCAGACCCGTCTCGGTCACGGCTCAGTCGTGCTCTGGGCGCAGGACGGGGTGCCCACGTTCCGGCTGATGATCCGCCGCAGCATGGCCGGTTACCTGCGCGACTGGCTCGCCGCCGTGGCACGGCGGATGGAGTCCCGCGACGGGGCGGCGGCTACTCCACCTCCTCCTCCAGTGGCGTGAACTCCGTATCGGCGGGCAGTGGTTCCGGATTCGACACCAGCGCCGCGGGCTGGTGCGCCTGCAGCGGCGCGGCACCGGCCACAAGCCGCTGGCGCCGCAGCCGCCGCTCTTCCGAGGGGGAGCGGCCCTGGCGTTCGTGGTAGCACTTGGTGAAGTGCGGTGGCGACACGAAACCGCACGCCAGCGCCACGTCGGTAATGGGCATCTCCGTCTGCAGCAGCAGTTGCCGGGCGCGCGCCAGGCGCAGATCCATGTAATAGCGGGTTGGCGGACAGCCCAGGTGGCGCTGGAACAGCCGCTCCAGCTGCCGGCGCGACAGGCGTGCGTGGGCCGCGAGTTCGTCCAGGGTCAGCGGCTCGTGCAGGTTGGCCTCCATGAGGGTGACCACCTCCACCAGCTTCGGCTGACTGGTGCCCAGGCGCACCTTCAGCGGCGTGCGCTGGCGCTCGGTGAAGTCGCGGATGCGCTCGTGCAGGTACTCCTCGGCGATCCGTTCCGCCAGATCCGCGCCATGCTCCCGCGCGATCAGCGTAAGCATCATGTCCAGGGGAGCGACGCCGCCGGAGCAGGTGTAGCGGTCCCGGTCCAGCACAAACAGCTCCGAGCAGAACGCCACCTCCGGGAACAGCAGTGCCTCGTGGATACTGGAAATGTGCTCCCAGTGGAGGGTGCAGCGGTAGCCGTTCAGCACGCCGGCGCGTGCCAGGATGTACCCGCCGGTGCAGATCGAACCCAGCGGCACGTGGCGCCGGGCGAGTCGGCTGAGCCACGCCAGGGTGTCGCGGTCCACGTGCTCCTGCACCTCCACGCCGCTGCAGACCAGCACCATGTCCAGCCCCAGGTCCAGGGCCTCCCGCAGGCCGGCCTCCGGCGCGATCGGCAGACCGTTGCTGGCCTCCACCGGCCCACCGCTGCGGCTGATGATGTGCCAGGAGTACAGCGGCTTCTCGGTGAGCTGGTTGGCCATGCGCAGCGGCTCCAGCGCCGACGAGAACGCCATGTGGGAAAACCCCGGAATCATGAGAAAGCCGATCCGCCGGGGCGTGTCGGTGATGCTGCCGGGATTCGCCATGACCATTACTCCTTCTCCTCACCTGCCGTGATCGGCTTTTCTGTTCGCGTAACTGATTTATCCCGCAGCGACGCGGCGACCGCTTTTCCCGGAACGTCTTCTGCTTTCCGGAAAGCGTCTATTGAGAGAATAAACCGTTTTTTGAATCGTTGTTAAGTCGGCATTCTGAAACGAGTTGTCGTACACAAATCCGTGAATGACGCCCGCAGGACACTGATTCACGATCGCCGCCGCAATAATGCCATCACACGTTGTGACAACACGCCCGCAAGCGCAGGAGGAACCATGGCAACGAGCGTGAAAGAGGTGGAAGCGGCGGTCGCCGATGTCCTGCCCAGCAATCTGGAGATTGCGCGGCACACGCCGCGGCGGCCCATTGGCGAGATCGCGGCGGCCATGGGGCTCGATCCGGATTACGTGGAGCCCTACGGCCACGACGTCGCCAAGATCGACCTGGCCGCCATGCACGCGTTGGCGGACCGCCCGCGGGGCAAGTACGTGGTGGTCTCCGCCATCACGCCGACACCGCTCGGAGAAGGCAAGACCACCACCTCCATCGGGCTCGCCCAGGGGTTCCACCATATCGCCCGCTCGGCTGCCGTGGCGTTGCGCCAGCCGTCCATGGGGCCGACCCTCGGGATCAAGGGTGGAGCCGCCGGCGGCGGCTACAGCCAGGTGATCCCCATGGAGCGGATCAACCTCCACCTCACCGGTGATATCCACGCCGTGTCGTCGGCGCACAACCTGCTCTCGGCGATGATCGACAACCACCTGCACCACCGGCGCGGGGTGGATCTGGATCCGCAGCAGATCAGCTGGAAGCGGACCATGGACATCAACGACCGCGCCCTGCGCAACATCGTCACCGGGCTGGGGTCCAGCGCCGACGGGTTCACCCGCCAGAGCAGTTTCGAGATCACCGCCGCCTCGGAGGTCATGGCCATTCTCGCTCTGGCCCACTCCCTGAGCGACCTGCGCGCGCGCCTCGGGCGCATCGTGGTGGGCTACACCCGCAGCCACCAGCCGGTCACCGCCGAGGACATCGGTGCTGCCGGTGCCATGACGGCGCTGCTCAAGGATGCGCTCAAGCCGAATCTGCTGCAGACGCTGGAGCACACGCCGGCGCTCATGCACGCGGGGCCGTTCGGCAACATTGCCCACGGCAACTCGTCCATCGTCGCCGACCGCATCGCGCTGCGCACCAGCGACTACCTCATCACCGAGGCCGGTTTCGGGGCCGACATGGGGGCGGAGCGCTTCTTCAACATCAAGTGCCGCGCCTCCGGCATGGTCCCGGACGCGGCAGTGATCGTCGCCACCGTGCGCGGGCTGAAGTTCCACTCCGGCCGCTTCCGGGTCGTGCCCGGCCGGCCCCTGCCCGAGGAGATGACGGCGGAGAATCCCGACGACGTCTACTCCGGCGCCGACAACCTGCGCAAGCAGATCGACAACATCCGGGCCCACGGCATCGCCCCGGTGGTGGCCATCAACGCCTTCCCGTCGGATTTCGCCTCGGAGCACGAGGCCATTCGCGACGTCGCCGAGCGCGCCGGTGCCCGGGTGGCGCTGTGCACCCACGTGCGTGACGGTGGCGCCGGTGCCGCGGAGCTGGCGGAGGCCGTGGCGGAAGCCGCCGAGGAGCCGAACCGCTTCGAGTTCCTGTATCCGGACGAGATGCACCTGGATGACAAGATCAAGCGCATTGCCACGCGCATCTACGGGGCGGGCGGCGTGGAGTTCAGCGCCGAGGCGCGCAAGCAGATCGACAGCTACCAGTACCAGGGTTACGGCGATCTGCCGGTGTGCATCGCCAAGACGCACCTCTCCCTGTCGGCGGATCCGGGTCGGCAGGGGGCGCCGACCGGCTGGGTACTGCCGGTGCGCGAGGTGCGGCTGTCCGCCGGGGCCGGGTTCGTCTACGCCCTGTGCGGCGAGATGCGCACCATGCCGGGGCTGGGCATGGATCCGGCGGCGGCCCATATCGACATCGACGAGAACGAGCAGATCGTCGGCCTGTTCTGAGCGGTCGTTCATCGGTGGTCGCGCGGCCACCGGAGCGGTACCATGTCACGACCCACCGCGGGAGCCGCGGTGGGTCGTTTCGTTTGGGGGCGGACAATGAAGATTCTGGTCACCGGTGCGGCCGGTTTCATCGGGTTTCACGTGGCGCAGCGGCTGCTCGCGCGTGGTGACACCGTGGTGGGGCTGGATAATCTCAACGACTACTACGACGTCAGCCTCAAGGAGGCGCGACTGGCGCGCCTGCAGGCCCATGACCGGTTCCGGTTCGTGCGCCTGGACGTGGCCGACGGCCCGGGCATGGACGCACTGTTTCGTCATGGCGGGTTTGAGCGGGTCATCCATCTCGCCGCCCAGGCCGGCGTGCGCTACTCGCTGGAGAATCCGCACGCCTACGTGAACAGCAATGTAGTCGGCTTCATGAACGTGCTCGAGGCCTGTCGCGAGACCGGTGCGGAGCACCTGGTCTACGCGTCCACCAGTTCCGTGTACGGCGCCAACACCGCCATGCCGTTCTCCGTGCACCAGAACGTGGATCACCCCCTGTCCATGTACGCGGCCACCAAGAAGGCCAACGAGCTCATGGCCCACACCTACGCGCACCTGCACGGGCTGCCGGTGACCGGCCTGCGCTTTTTCACCGTCTACGGCCCTTGGGGCCGGCCCGACATGGCGCTGTTCAAGTTCACCAGGGCGATCCTGGCGGGCGAGCCCATCGACGTCTACAACTACGGCGACCATCGCCGCGATTTCACCTACGTGGACGACATTGCCGAGGGCGTGGTGCGCGCCACCGATTACGTGGCAGCTCCGGACCCGCAGTGGTCCGGCGACGCGCCCGACCCGGCGTCCAGCGCGGCGCCCTACCGGCTCTACAACATCGGCAACAACCGGCCGGTGGAGCTCATGCGCTACATCCAGGTGCTCGAGGAGTGCCTGGGCCGTGAAGCCGAGAAGAACCTGCTGCCCATGCAGCAGGGCGATGTGCCCGACACCTGGGCGGATGCCGAGGAACTGGTGCGTGACGTGGGTTATCGGCCCGACACGCCGGTGGAAGAGGGCGTGAAGCGATTCGTGGCCTGGTATCGGGATTACTACAGGGTTTGAGAAAGGGCAGGACTTCATGAAGATCACGATTTTCGGCAGCGGCTATGTGGGACTGGTTACCGGCACCTGCCTCGCGGAAACGGGGAACGACGTCCTCTGCGTGGACGTGAACGCGGATCGGGTGGCGCAGCTCAATCGTGGCGAAGTGCCCATCTACGAGCCGGGGCTGGAGGACATGATCGCGGCCAACTGCGCCGCCGGGCGGCTGCGGTTCACCACCGACGTGGCCGAGGCCGTGGGCCACGGGCTGCTGCAGTTCATCGCCGTGGGCACACCCTCGGACGAAGACGGCTCCGCCGACCTGCAGTACGTGCTGCAGGTGGCCAGGAGCATTGGCGAGCACATGGATGGCTACCGGGTGATCGTGGACAAGTCCACGGTGCCCGTGGGGACCGCCGACCGCGTGCGCGCCACGCTCACCGAACAGCTCGCCGCCCGTGGCTTGGACGTGCCCTACGCGGTGGTCTCCAACCCGGAGTTCCTCAAGGAAGGCGCCGCCATCAACGATTTCATGAAGCCCGACCGCGTGGTGGTGGGCAGCGACGACGGGCGCGCCACTCAGCTCATGCGCGATCTCTACGCGCCCTTCGGCCGCAAGCAGGAGAAAGTGCTGGTCATGGACGTACGCTCGGCGGAGCTCACCAAGTACGCCGCCAACGCCATGCTCGCCACCAAGATCAGCTTCATGAATGAGCTGGCCGGGCTGGCCGAGCGGCTGGGTGCGGACATCGAATCGGTGCGTCACGGTATCGGCTCCGATCCGCGCATCGGTTACCACTTCATCTACCCGGGCTGTGGCTACGGTGGCTCCTGCTTCCCCAAGGACGTCAAGGCGCTGGCCGGTACCGCCCGCGAGGTGGATTACCAGCCCCTGATCCTGGACGCCGTGGAGGCCGTTAACGCGCGCCAGAAAACGGTGCTGTTCCAGCGCCTCTACGAGCATTTCCACGGCCATCTCGAAGGTCGCACCGTCGCGTTGTGGGGGCTGGCGTTCAAGCCCAACACGGACGACATGCGCGAGGCCCCCAGCCGCACGCTCATGGAAGCGTTGTGGCAGGCGGGGGCGCGGGTGCAGGCGTTCGATCCGGAGGCCATGACCGAGACGCGCCATATCTACGGCGAGCGCGATGATCTCGAGTTGTGCAGCGCTGCTTACGAGGCTGTGGAGGGTGCTGATGCGCTGGTGCTGTGCACCGAGTGGCAGCAGTTCCGCAGCCCGGACTTCGATCGCGTCAAGGCCGCGCTGAAACAGCCGGTGCTGGTAGACGGGCGCAACGTGTACGACCCGAAGCGCATGGTGGATGCAGGCTTCACGTACTACGCCATCGGCCGGGGCGAGAGCGTGCGGACGTTCAACTGACGTATTCTTTTTATATCTGACTGTATGACCAATCATTCCTTTGTCTTCTAAAGAAGGGCGGGTACAGTTCAGCGCTTTGCGATCAGAGGAGTAGCCTGCCTTGGGATGGGAGGCCTGGTTGACCGTTGCCGTCGTCGTCGGCGTGCTGGGGACGCTGATCCTCACGCGAATGGCGGCGGATATGGTCTTCCTCGGCGGGGTGACCGTGCTGCTGCTCGCCGGCGTGCTGGATCCCGGGCAGGCGTTCGGCGGGCTGGCCAACCAGGGGCTGATCACCGTTGCCGTGCTCTACGTGGTGGTCTCCGGCCTTCAGGAGACGGGGGGCATACACTGGATCGTGCAGCGCCTGCTCGGCCGGCCTCGCTCGCTGGCCAATGCCCAGGTCAAGCTGATGACGCCGGTGGCGTTCATGAGCGCATTTCTCAACAACACGCCGGTGGTGGCCATGCTCATCCCGGCGGTCAATGAGTGGGCCCGCAAGTTCGGACTGTCCAGCTCCAAGTTGATGATCCCGCTGAGTTATGCCGCCATCCTGGGTGGCACCTGCACGCTGATCGGGACCAGCACCAACCTGGTGGTCAACGGCCTGCTGGAGGACCGCACCGCGCAGGGGCTGCGCATGTTCGACTTGGCCTGGGTCGGCCTGCCGGTGGCGGTGGTTGGCTTGGGCTTCATTCTGCTCACCACCCGCTGGCTGCTGCCGGATCGTCGGCCGCCCATGCAGGAAATGACGGATCCACGAGAATACAGCGTCGAGATGCTGGTGGATGCGGATGGTCCGCTGGTCGGCAGGAGCATCGAGAAGGCCGGTCTGCGCCATCTCTCGGGCATGTTCCTCGCCGAGATCGACCGGAACGGTCAGATCCTGCCTGCGGTGTCACCCCAGGAGACACTCCAGGCCGGTGACCGTCTGGTGTTTGTGGGGGTTGTGGAGTCGGTAGTCGAACTGCAGAAAATCCGGGGCCTCACCCCCGCCACGGATCAGGTCTTCAAGCTGACCGGGCATCGCTCGGAGCGAATACTGATTGAGGCCGTGGTTTCCGGGAGCTGTCCCGTCGTGGGGCGCACTATCCGTGACGGCCAGTTTCGCTCGCGTTATGACGCCGTGGTCATCGCCGTGGCTCGGGACGGGGTTCGCCTGGGTGGCAAGATTGGCGATATCGTCATCCGGCCCGGTGATACGCTGTTGCTGGAGGCGAAGGAGGCCTTCGCCCAACGTCAGCGCAACAGCCGGGACTTCTTCCTGGTGAGTCAAATCGAGGATTCGTCGCCACCGCGGCACGAGCGTGCGCCGGTGGCCATCGGCTTGCTGGCTGTCATGGTGATCAGTGCCGGCCTCGGTGTGCTGAGCATGCTGGAGGCAGCGCTGCTGGCCGCTGCCGGCATGCTGATTACCGGCTGCTGCACAGTGGAGACTGCGCGGCGCAACATCGACTGGTCGGTGCTGCTGGTCATTGCGGCGGCCTTTGGGATCGGGGCGGCCATGGAGCAGACCGGCGTGGCGCTTGTGGTAGCCCACAGCGTCATTCAGGCTGTCGGTGACGCCCCATGGATGAACCTGGTGGCCATCTACCTGCTCACTGCCGGATTCACCGCGGTGATTACCAACAATGCGGCGGCGCTGTTGATGTTTCCCATCGCGCTGGCGCTGGCATCCGATCTGGGTGTGAGCATCATGCCCTACGCGGTCGCCATCATGCTGGCGGCTTCGGCCAGCTTTGCAACGCCCATCGGCTACCAGACCAACCTGATGGTCTACGGCCCTGGCGGCTATCACTTCACCGATTTCATTCGCATTGGCCTGCCGTTGAATCTGGTCACGGCGCTGGTGGCCGTGCTGGTGATCCCGCTGGTCTGGGGGTTCTGAAAGACACATACTGCCTGCGCGTCGCGCGCGGTGGTCCGCTCTCTGTAATTGTTGTGATGAGGTACGATCTGATGACTGATGGACACATGGATCTCACGCCGCCCCACGGCGGCACCCTGAAAGAGCTGCTGGTGGATTCCGACCGTGCGGCCGCACTGCGCGAGGAAGCGCGCGACCTGCCGTCCTGGGATCTCACCGAGCGCCAGGTGTGCGACATCGAGCTGCTGCTCAACGGCGGCTTCTCGCCGCTGGACGGCTTTCTGCGGGAGGCCGATTACAACGCCGTGTGCGCCGACATGCGTCTGGCGGACGGTACCCTCTGGCCGATCCCGATCAACCTGGACGTCAGCGAGGACTTCGCCGGTAGTCTGCAGGCCGGTGCCCGCATCGCCCTGCGCCACCCGGAGGGCATGGTGCTCGCCATCATGACCGTTGAGGACAACTACTGCCCCGACTTTCGCAAGCAGGCGGAGCAGGTCTACGGCGCGGCCGACGAGGCGCATCCGGAGGTCTTCCGGCTGTTCCACCAGACCAACCCCGTCTACCTGGGTGGCCCGCTGGACGGCATCGAGCTGCCACCGCACCACACCTTCAAGCACCTGCGTCACACCCCGCGGGAGCTGCGCGAGTGGTTCGCCAAGATGGGCTGGAACAACGTGGTCGCCTTCCAGACCCGCAATCCCATGCATCGGGCGCACGTGGAACTGGCCAAGCGCGCTTCCCAGAAGGGCGAGGCCAATCTGCTGATCCACCCGGTGGTGGGCATGACCAAGCCGGGTGACGTGGACTACTTCGTGCGGGTGCGCTGCTACCAGGAGGTGGTCAAGCACTTCCCCGAGCAGACCACCCAGCTCAGCCTGCTGCCGCTGGCCATGCGCATGGGCGGCCCGCGCGAGGCTGTGTGGCACGCCATCATCCGCAAGAACCACGGCTGCACGCGGTTCATCGTCGGCCGCGACCACGCCGGTCCCGGCAAGAACAGCGCTGGCGAGGACTTCTATGGCCCCTACGACGCCCAGGAGCTGGTGCGCAAGTATCAGGACGAGCTGGGCATCGTCATGCAGCCGTTCGAGGAAATGGTCTACGTCGAGGACATGGCGCAGTACGTGCCCCGCTCGGAAGTCCCCGAGGGCTCCCGCGTCCTGAATATCTCCGGTACCGAACTGCGCCGGCGCCTGAAAGAAGGCCTGGAGCTGCCCGAGTGGTTCTCCTACCCGGAGGTCATCAAGCGCCTGCGCCAGGCTTTCCCGCCGAAGAAGCAGCAGGGCTTCACGGTGTTCTTTACCGGCCTGTCCGGCTCCGGCAAGTCCACCATCGCCAACGTGGTCATGGCCAAGCTCATGGAGCACGGCACGCGGCCAGTGACCATGCTCGACGGTGACCTGGTGCGCAAGCACCTCTCCAGCGAGCTGGGATTCTCCAAGGAGCACCGGGAGATCAACATCCGTCGGATCGGCTTCGTCGCCAGCGAGATCACCAAGAACGGCGGTGTCGCCATCTGCGCGCCCATCGCTCCCTACCGCGCCACGCGGCGGGAAGTGCGCGAGATGGTGAGCCAGGGTGGCGGCTTCATTGAGGTGTACGTGGCCACACCGCTGGAGGTCTGCGAGGCACGCGATCGCAAGGGGCTGTATGCCAAGGCGCGCGCCGGGCAGATCAAGCAGTTCACCGGTATCGACGACCCGTACGAAGAGCCGGAGAACGCCGAGGTGATCGTGGATACGTCCCGTTACTCGGCCGATGAGCTGGCTCAGCAGGTGATCCTGCACCTGGAGAAGCAGGGCTACATCGACCTGGACTGACCGGCTTCGGTGGGCGCCATTCTGTAGGGTGGACCTTCAGGTCCACCATCGCGGAGACCCCTGGTGGACCTGAAGGTCCACCCTACGGTCCACCATCCGACCATGGAGCGAGCATGACTCAACCCGATTTCGAGACCGTCGTTGCCATCGCCCGCCGTGCGGGGGATGCGATCCTCGCGGTCTACAATGGCCCCGACTTTGACGTGGAAACCAAGGACGACGACTCGCCGCTTACCGCGGCGGATCGGGCCGCCCATGCGATCATCGACCGCGAACTGGGCGCGCTCACGCCGGAGATTCCGGTGCTGTCGGAGGAAGGGGCCGATGTGCCCGCCGCCGAGCGCCAGCAATGGCAGCGGTTCTGGCTGGTGGACCCGCTGGACGGCACCAAGGAGTTCATCAAGCGCAACGGCGAGTTCACCGTGAACATTGCCCTGGTGGAAAACGGCCGTCCCGTGTGGGGCGTCATCCACGCCCCGGCGCTCGATACCACTTACGTGGGCGGCGTCGGCACAGGGGCCTGGAAGCAGGCCGGCGCCGAGGCCGAGCGCGAGCCGCTGGCGGTGCGTGCGCCCGACGGCGGCCATGCGGTGGTGAAAAGCCGCTCCCACCCCAGCGGCGAGCTGGCGGCATTCCTGGAGCGGATCACCGTCGCCGACGAGGTGCCCGTGGGCAGCTCGTTGAAGTTCTGCGTCGTGGCCGAGGGGCGGGCGACACTCTATCCGCGCTTCGGGCCGACCATGGAGTGGGACACCGGCGCCGGCCAGGCCATTGTGGAGGCCGCCGGCGGTCGGGTGGTCATGGCGGAGGACGAGACCACGCCATTGACGTACAACAAGAATGACCTGCGGAACGGGTTTTT
>SLBZ01000016.1 GCA_007126095.1 Aquisalimonas sp. | reverse complement strand
GGCGTCCGGGCAGTTCGCGCACATGCCAGTGCACACCATGGACGCGCCGTTGCAGCCAATCCGCCCAAGCGGCGTGACTGTCCGCGCGGTAGGCGGACAGCAACCAGATGTGACGGAATGCGTCTGCCATGACTCCACCGACGACCGGGACGCTGCACAGAATGCGCAACCCGGACGGCGATGGCAATCATCCCGCCAGCCGAGACGGCGTCCGCATGGAGTCGGTGACCGCGGCAACCGGCCGCTGACCGAGCAGGTGACGGATAGCGATATGGCGCACGTGATGCACCATGGCGTAGGCCCCGCGGATGCGTTGCGCGCTCATCCGCCCCGGCAGCCCCATCTCTTCGATGAACCGCGGCGGCGTGGCGATGATGTCGTCGGCCGCCTCGCCGGAGAACAGGTGAAACACCAGGCCGAGCAGCCCGGCGTCCATGGGGCAGTCGCTGGCCCCCAGAAAACCCAGCCGCCCCGCATCGCCGCTGCCACGCACCCACACCCGTGAAGCACAGTCGGGGACGCGATGCGCCGAAGTGCGCCAGCAGGCGGGTAATCGCGGAATCCCGTCGCCCTGCTCCATGATGAATTGATACCGGTCCGCCCAGGTCTCCATGCCGAGAACGTGGCGCACGATCCTTGCCTGCCTCTGTTCGATGCTCTCCAGGCTCATCGCGCTTACCTCCCTCGGCGTGTAGCGGAGTTTCCGCCTGATGAGGACCACAGTAATAGTAATGATTCTCATTTGCAAGCTGTTCCGGCCATCCACAACGGCTGCATGAAAGGGTAGACTCCCGCCCCGATCCATTCCTGCCCCGCGGCCCCGGGAGACACGTGATGCAAGCAGATAACACCGCGCTGGTCCTGATCGACTTGCAAGAAGAGAGCCAATTCGGCATCGACGCACTGGATTCCGTGGTCGAGAACAGCCGCACCCTCATCGACGGCTGCCGGCGTGCGGGCATCCCCGTGATCTACACCCGCCAGGTGAACCGCGCCGACGGCGTGGGGCTGTCACGGGGTGAGCCACTGGATGACGCCGGCCGCCCGGTGCTGTACGCCGGCGACAGCGACGCCATCGAGGTCTTCGACGCCATCGCCCCGGAGCCCGGCGACATCGTCATCGACAAACACCGCTGGAGCAGTTTCTACGCCACCAGTCTCGATCTGGTGCTGCGCAGCCTGGGGGTGGAGCACGTCATCATCGGCGGGCTGGTCACCGACGGCTGCCTGATGACCTCGGTCTTCGACGGCTACTTCCGCGACTACCAGCTGCACCTGGTGAAGGACATCTGCGCCACCTCCAACGAGGGCGCCCACATGGCCGCGATCCTGATCATGGCGAACTGGGTGTACGGCCTGGAAATCTACGACAGCCGGGAGCTGGTCAAGCGACTCGACGGTCAGCCCTTCCGGCACTGGCAGTCACCGGGCGTGGACACCATGCAGTTCACGCCGGAGACCATGCGGCAGGTCTTTGCCAGCCTGGACGACTGACGGCGCGGCAGGGGCCATCCCAACCGGGACGGCCCCTGCCCGTTTCACCCTTAGGTCCGCTCTGCCTCGCCCCCCTTGGCGAAGTACTCGCGGGTCACGGCGAATACCGTTCCGGACAGCGCCAGCAGCGCGATCAGGTTGGGAATGGCCATGAGTGCGTTGAGCACGTCGGCGATGAGCCAGACCAGATTCAGGTTGGCCACCGCGCCGACGAACAGCAGGATCACCCAGAGGTAGCGATACGGCAGGATTACCCGCACACCGAAGAGGTATTCGGCGCAGCGCTCACCGTAGTAGCTCCAGGCAACAATGGTGGTGAAGGCGAACAGGATCAGGCCGAAGGTCACCACCCACTGGCCGCCCGCGACGCCCTCGCCGAACGCCTCCGACGTCATTGCCGCTCCCGTAGCGCCGGTTTCCCAGACACCCGTGAGCACGATCACCAGTGCCGTCATGGTGCAGACAATGATGGTGTCGATGAACGTGCCCAGCATGGCCACGGAGCCCTGGCGCACCGGGTTGCTGGTGCGGGCCGCCGCGTGGGCGATGGGCGCGGACCCCAGCCCCGCCTCGTTGGAGAAGATGCCGCGGGCGACACCGAAGCGGATGGCCGCCCACACCGCCGCACCCGCAAAGCCGCCGGTTGCCGCCGTGCCGGTGAAGGCGTCCACGACGATCTGCATCAGGGCCGCGGGCACGTCCACCAGATTGAGCAGAATCACAACCGTCGCCCCGACGATGTAGACCAGCGCCATGAGCGGCACCAGCTTCTCGGCCACCTTGGCGATGCGCCGGATGCCGCCGATGATCACCATGAACACCAGCACCGAGAGCACCAGCCCGGTGACCCAGTGCGGAATGGCCATGTTCGACTGAATCACGTCGGCCACCGCATTGGACTGGACGGTGTTGCCGATACCGAAGGCCGCGATCATGGCGAATGCGGCGAAGACCCCGCCGAGCCACGCCCATTTGGCACCAAGTCCGTTCTTGATGTAGTACATGGGGCCGCCCACATACCGGCCCTCCTCGTCCACCTCGCGGTATTTCACCGCCAGCACCGCCTCGGCGTACTTGGTGGCCATGCCCACCAGGGCGGTCATCCACATCCAGAACACCGCCCCCGGGCCACCCAGCGCGATGGCCGTCGCGACGCCGGCGATGTTGCCGGTGCCGATGGTGGCGGAGAGCGCCGTGGCCAGCGCCTGGAACGGCGTGATCTCACCCTTGTCCTTCTCTGCGGCCCGACGGCCCAGCATCATCTGCCGGAACCCGTAGCCGATGCGGCGAATGGGCATGCCGCGCAGACCGATGGTCAGATAGAGGCCGGTGCCCAGCAACAGCACCAGCATGACCGGCCCCCATACAAAGCCGCTGATCCCTTCCAGGAGTTCGGTTACCAGTTCCATGTGCCACTCCGTTTGTTGGTCTTGTCGGATTCGCACCTGCGTGGTGCAGACAGTCGCGGGAATGCCCCGCTTCGGTTCAGACAGGGCACCCCGTAGCACGGCGGCAGCCCTGCCTTTGCGCAGTGTAGACACGGTGCAAGTTGCCTGCCGGCAAGCGCTCTGTCATCACCTCTGTGATAGGCTGACACCCATGCAGGATTCCACCTCCAGAGGCCAGAGACCCCGGCCCGATCACGCTTTCACGGCACCGGAGATCGAGGCCGTCTACCGCGCCATCCATTCGCGCCGGGACATGCGGCACTTCCGCC
>SLBZ01000148.1 GCA_007126095.1 Aquisalimonas sp. | reverse complement strand
CTGCCGGTTTCGGAACGCGGATGCGCTCGACGAACTCGCCGGCGGCCATGGCGGTCTTGCGGTAGTCCAGGAAGAACTGGTCGATGGGCAGGGTGCGCAGGCTGCTGCCCTGGCGCAGAACGAGTTCGGCGTTCAGGGCGATCAGCACCGGCATGGAGTCGCCGATGGGCGAGGCGTTGGCGATGTTGCCGCCCAGGGTGCCGGAGTTGCGGATCTGCACCGACGCGAAGCGCCGGAGCAGCTCGCCGAAGTCCGGGTAGTGCCGTCCGATCAGGTCCATGGCGTCCGTGTGGGTGACGGCAGCGCCGATGTCGATCCAGTCGTCATCCTCCCGGACGGTCTTCATCTCGTCCACGTCGCCGGTGTAGAGCAGGGTATCGAGCTTGCGGTGCTGCTTGGTCACCCACAGCCCCACGTCGGTGCCGCCGGCCAGTATTGTTGCCTCCGGCAGGTCCGCCAGCAGATCGGCCAGGGCGTCGGTGGTGCGGGGCGCGTAGTAATCGCGTCCGGAACCGGTGACGTGCAGGGTGTCGTCGCCGCGCAGGGCGGTCAGACGCTGCGCCGTCTCCGACTCGCGAGCGCTGAAGGCGTCTCCGTCGCCCAGGTCGTACATGCGCTCGGCGGCGTCGAGAATGGGCCGGTAGCCGGTGCAGCGGCAGAGGTTGCCGGCAAGCACGTCCTGGATACGCTGGCGGCCGGGGCGATCCTCGTTGTGGTACATGGCGAACATGGACATCACGAAGCCCGGGGTGCAGAAGCCGCACTGGGAACCGTGGCACTCTACCAGGGCCTGCTGCGCGGGGTGTAGGGCGCCGTCGGGCTGGCGCAGATGCTCCACGGTGATGAGCTGTTTGCCGTGCAGGGCCGGAAGAAAGAGGATGCAGCCGTTGACGGCGCGGTAGCGAATACGCCCGCCGGTGTCGGGCTCACCCACCACCACGGTACAGGCGCCGCAGTCGCCCTCGGCGCAGCCTTCCTTGGTGCCGGGCTGCTCCGCGCGGGTGCGCAGCCACTGCAGTACCGTCATGTTCGGGTCGGCGTCGCGGATCTCCCGTTCGCTGGTTCCGAGCAGGAATCGGATTGGATCAGACATGAGTGTTCCTCATAGTTCAAAGCGTTATGGCTTTCGCTCCGGGACGCTTCCGGGCGCGTGCGCATTCTTTTGGTGGACGATCCGGCCGCCCACGTAGGTGGTCTCGATATGGCGGTCGTCGCCCAGCATGAGCAGGGCGAACAGGCTTTCCTGCAGGGTTGCCGGGGCGGTGCGCCGCGCCGTGAGGGGCGTGGCGGCAGGGTCCACCACGATGATGTCTGCCTCCTTGTCCGCGTCCAGGCTGCCCACCCGGTCGGCAATATCCAGGGCATCGGCGCTGCCGCGGGTCGCCAGGTGCAGCAGGCTGGCGGCGGACAGGGGCGTGCCGTTCAGGCAGGACACCTTGTACGCCTCGCTGGCGGTGCGGAACATGCTGAAACTGCTGCCGCCGCCCACGTCCGTGGCCAGGCCCACGCGGATGCCGGTGGCGCGGGCGTCGCGGTACTCCAGCAGGCCGCTGCCCAGGAACGTGTTCGATGTGGGCGAGAAGGCGATGGCCGCGCCGGTGTCCGCCATGCGCCGGCGGTCGGTGTCGTCCAGGTAGATGCAGTGGGCGAACACGGAGCGCTCGCGCACCAGCCCGTAATGGTCGTACACGTCCATGTAGCTCCGCGCCCAGGGGAACAGTTCGCCGACCCAGGCCACTTCGTTGCGGTTCTCCGCGAGGTGCGTGTGCAGGTAGGCGTCCGGGAACTCCCGGGCGAGTTCCGATGTTTTCTGCAGCTGTGCGTCGCTGGACGTCGGCGCAAACCGCGGGGTGATGGCGTAGCGCAGGCGGTCCACGCCGTGCCAGCGCTCCAGCAACTCGCGGGAGTCGCGATAGCCGCTCTCGGGGGTGTCCTGAATGGCCTCCGGGCAGTTTCGGTCCATCATCACCTTGCCGGCAATGAGGCGCATGCCGTGGTGCTGCGCCGCCTCGAAGATAGCGTCCGCCGATTGGGCGTGTACCGTGCCCAGCACGTTGGCGCTGGTGGTGCCGTTGCGGAACAGCTCCTGCAGGAAGAAGTCCGCCGTCTCCCGGGCCACCTCCGGATCAGCGAAGCTCGCCTCGGCCGGGAACGTATAGCGTTCCAGCCACTCCAGCAGCTGGGAGCCGAAACTGGCGATGATGTCCGTCTGCGGGTAGTGGATATGGCTGTCGATGAACCCGGGTAGCAGCCAGCGGCCGCTGTAGTCGTGCA
This sequence comes from Aquisalimonas sp., assembly GCA_007126095.1. Taxonomy (GTDB): domain Bacteria; phylum Pseudomonadota; class Gammaproteobacteria; order Nitrococcales; family Aquisalimonadaceae; genus Aquisalimonas. The sequence goes on along the minus strand of SLBZ01000148.1, from coordinate 9,721 downwards.
TCGTTAGATGCGACCGGTCTCCGGTCAGCACCTCCGCGGCGGGGCCGCGCGCGATGATGTGCCCGTCCTCGATGATCAGGGCCCCGTCCTCGATGATGCGCAGGGCCTCGCTGCCCACCGCCGTGTCGGCGACGGCGTCGCAGTCGATGAGGGTGCCGCGCAGGGCATACGGGTCATGGCTTGCGGTGTTCATGGCTCTCCCGTTGCTTCGACGGTTTGCGGCGCTCACAGTGTTGACCGCCGCAAACCGTACAGGGTTTCTGTATACAAATTTCGTTCCAGTGTTACACCGTTGCCAGCATCAGTACACACAGGGCGGCGACCACCAGCATGGCCGGTTTCACGTCGCTGATGCGGCCGGTGAGCACCTTGATCACCACGTAGCTGAGAAAGCCGTAGGCGATGCCCATGGTGATGGAGTACGTCAGCGGCATGAGAATCACCGCCAGGAACGCCGGAATGGCCTCGTCGTAGCGCTCCCACTCCACTTTCTTCACCGGCGCCAGCATGAACAGGCCCACCAGCACCAGCACCGTGGAGGTGGCAATGGCCGGCACCAGCTCAAGCAGCGGCGACAGGAACAGGAACGGCAGGAACAGCAGTGCGATGGTTACCGCCACCAGTCCGGTCCGGCCGCCCTGGGCCACGCCGGCGCCCGATTCGATGAACGTCTGCGCCGCGCTGGTGCCGAGCGGGGCGGCAATGATCGACGAGAAGGCATCCACGGACATGGACTGCTTCAGGTTGCGCGGGTTGCCGTCCTTGTCCTTCAGCCCGGCCGCTTCGGACAGGCCCATGAAGCAGGACAGGGCGTCGAAGAAGTTGGTGAACAGCATCACGAAGATGAACGGCCAGAACGCGTAGTTGAGCGCGCCGATGACGTCTACCTGGAACATGAAGCTGAAGTCCGGGCCGGCCACCAGGCCGTCCCATACCACGGCAGTGTCGGCTCCCCACATGCGGCCCAGCGGGATGGCCAGCAGCGTGGTCGCGGCGATGCCGAGCACCAGCGCCCCCGGAACCTTGCGGGCGACGAACGCGCCCGTCAGCGCCAGGCCGGCGAGAAAGGTGAGTACGGACGGACCGAGGTCCGCCATGCTCACCAGCGTGGCCGGGTTGCTGACGATGAAGCCGGCATTCTTCAGCCCGATGAAGGTGATGAACAGCCCGATGCCGCAGGTGATGGCGTAGCGCATGTTCGCCGGAATGGCGTCGACGATGATCTGGCGCACATTGAACACCGCCAGGATCACGAAGATTACCCCGGACCAGAACACGCACCCCAGCGCGATTTCCAGCGGCACGCCCGCGCCTTCCACAAGGGTGTAGGTGAACAGCGCGTTCATGCCCATGCCGGGCGCGATGAGAATCGGGTTGCGGGCGTACAGCCCCATGGCGAGGCTGCCCAGGAAGCTGATGATGACCGTGGCCGTGAGCCCCGCGGAAAAGGGAATGCCGGCGTCACTGAGAATGGCCGGGTTGACGACGATGATGTACATGCCGGCGAGAAAGGTCGCCACGCCAGCCATGATCTCGGTGCGGATAGTGGTGCCGTTCTCGGTCAGGCCGAAAAAGGCGTCCAGCCCACCCTGTGCCGGTCGGCCGTCTGCGGCCGTCTGCGTTGCGGTATCCGGGGAACTCATGGCTCTCCTCCGAGGTTCTTGTATGTGCCTGATTCACATCGTTCACAGTCGATGTCATTAATTGTGTACTAGATTGGCATAAAAGCATGTATACACAGGCACAGGCAACCCCTTTACAACGACGGTTTGGCATGACACCTAAGCGGTTTTGTCCGTCTGATCATAGGGGGTGATCCGGGGCAGGCACTCGCTGCAGGCACGCGGCCGCGAACGACCGGGGGCTGGTATGCGGCGGGGTGGAGAAACAGGTGGCACGTCCTTGTGCCAAGGGGAAGGGTGCGTCCGGGTGTTACAGGTCGATCCGTGTCGCGGTGCCGGCCTCGGCGGCCCGCTCCACGGCCACTCGCGCTACGGCAAGATCCTGCAGACCGACCCCGGTGCCGTCGAACACGGTGATGGCCTCGGCACTGCGGCGGAAGCTGCCCGGGTCGCCGGTGACCCTGCCGATGGGGCGGATGGCATCCCGGTGGATGTGCCCCTGAGCCACTGCATGCTGGCACTCGCCGATGGTGGCCGCCTGGGTCGGGTCGTCGGTGAACACCTCGGCGCCAGTGAGAATGGCCGGGTCGATCTCCTGCTTGCCGGCGGTGTCCGTGCCCATGCACGCGATATGCGTGCCGGGGCGGATCTGCTCACTGGTGAGCAGGGGTTCGAAGCAGGAGGTGATGGTGATGATCACGTCCGCCTGCTCACACAGGGTGTCCCGGTCCAGCGCCTCGAAGGGCAGGCCCATGGCCTGGGCGGCTTCGCGCAGGCCTTCCAGCCGTTCCGGGCTGCGGTTCCAGGCCACCACCCGCTCAATGGGGCGCTGCTCCACGGCGGCACGGAGCTGGAACGGGGCCTGGTGGCCGGCGCCGACGATGCCCAGGGTCTTCACGTCGGGGCGCGCCAGATGGTGAATGGAGACGGCGCTGGCGGCGGCCGTGCGCACCGCCGTCAGGTAATTGCCGCCCACCAGGGCGCGCGGCTGGCCGGTGTCCGGGTCGAACAGCAGCACCGTCGACTGGTGGTTGGTCAGCCCCCGGGCCGCGTTGCCGGGCCAGTAACCGCCGGATTTCACCCCGAGCGCCATGTGGTCGCGATCGAACCCGGACTTGAAGCCGTACAGCGCATCGGCGTGGCCGATGGCCTCGCGGACCACGGGGAAGTTCCAGGCCTGCCCCGTGGCCATGGCGGCGAAGACGGATTCCACCGCGGTGAAAGCGTCCGCACGGCTCACCGCTGCCTTTACCGCCTCTTCGGATACAATCTGCATGGTTTCGCTCCTTGCCTTTACAGGCACATGCCGCGGCCGGTGATGGGCCACAGGCATTCAACGCGGCCATTGCGCACACCCACGTACCAGTCGTAGATGTTGACCGTCGGGTCGCAGTGGCCGGGCACCAGCTTGAGCTTCTCGCCCAGGCGCAGCACGTTGTCCGGGTCCTTGATGACGCCGTGCTCGTCCGAGGCGCCGATGTACTCAATGTCGTCCCGGCCGAACACCACGGCCACGCCGGAGTCCACGCTCTGGGCCTTGAGGCCGGCGTCGCAGATGGCCTTTTCCGCCTTGGTCTTGCTCATCACCGTGGAGTAGATGAACAGGCTGTTCTCGAAGTCGTCGATGTGGCGGCCGTCCTGCATCTTGATGCGCTGGTAATCGGCGTCCATGAAGACGTAGGAGCCGCACTGGAGCTCGTTGTACACGCCGCTCTCGCCCTCGAAGGTGTAGGTGCCGGTGCCAGCCCCGGCGACGATGTCGCATTCCAGGTTCTCGGCCCTCAGCAACTCCACGGTGTGCTTCACCGCGGCGATGGCCTCGTCGATCCTGCCCTTGCGCTCGTCGAAGTCGTGCACATGCTGCGCCTTGCCCTGGTAGGCCTGGAGGCCGGCGAAGCGCAGCCCCTCGGAGGCGGCGATGCGTTTCGCCAGCGGCACCGCGGCATCGCCGGGCGCCACGCCGCAGCGGCCGGCGCCCACGTCCACCTCCACCAGCACTTCGATGGGGGCCTTGTAACGCAGGGCGGCGGCGTTGATCTGGTCGATGTTGTCCATGTCGTCCACGCACACCAGCACGCGTGCCTGGCGGGCGAGGGCGGCCAGACGGTCGATCATGGCGGGCTGGATGACCTGGTTCGAGACCAGCACGTCGCGCACGCCGCCGTTGACCATGGCCTCGGCCTCGCTGACCTTCTGGCAGCACACGCCGACCGCGCCATGGGCGATCTGGTCCAGGGCGATGTTGGGGGACTTGTGCGTCTTGGCGTGCGCCCGGTGGCGCAGCCCCTGGCCGTTGATGTAGTTCGCCATCCGTTCAACGTTGCGTTCGTAGGCGTCCAGATCCACCAGCAGGCAGGGGGTGAGGACGTCTTCAACAGGGGTGCCCACGAGGGCGGGGACATTGGTGCTCATGGCGTTTCTCCTCTTCCTTATGGGGATGCCGCGGGGCTCACTTCGCGAGCCAGGGCAGCTTGTACATGTCCACGTTGCCGCCGGTGAGAATCACGCCCACCCGCTGGCCGCGGAATACGTCGGGGTTCTTGAGAATGGCGGCCACCGCCACCGCGCTGGAGGGCTCGATGACGATTTTCATGCGCTCCCATACCAGCCGCATGGCGTCGATGATCTCCTCCTCGGTGGTCAGCAGGATGTCGGTGACGTAGCTGGAAACGAAGTGCCAGCTCAGGTCGCGCAGGGAGACCTTGAGCCCGTCGGCAACGGTGTCCGGGGCGTCGTCCTCGATGATGTAGCCCGCCTTGAAGGAGCGGTAGGCGTCGTCCGCGTTCTTCGGTTCGGCGGCGTAGATGCGCGTATCCGGCGCGATGCTTGAGATGGTCAGCGACGTGCCGCTGATCATGCCGCCGCCACCGATGGGTGCGACCACGGCATCCAGGGGGCCGGCGTCCTCGTTCAGCTCCAGTGAGCAGGTGGCCTGACCGGTGATGACGCGATGGTCGTTGTACGGGTGCACGAAGTTGGCGCCGGTACGCTCCACCAGATCGTTCAGCGTGCGCTCGCGCGCCTCCAGGCTGGGCTTGCAGGTGATGATCTCGCCGCCGTAGCCCTCCACCGCGCGCATCTTCGCGCGGCTCGCCGTCTCCGGCATGATCACCGTGCCCGGAATGCCGCGGCAGCCGGCGGCGCGGCTCAGCGACAGGGCGTGGTTGCCCGAGGAGTGCGTGGCCACGCCGCGGGCTGCCTCTTCGTCCGTGAGGCTGAACACCGCGTTGGTGGCGCCGCGCACCTTGAATGCCCCCGCTTTCTGCAGGTTCTCGCACTTGAAGAACAGCCGGGCGCCGCTCATGCGGTTCAGCGTCTCGCTGGTGAGCACCGGCGTGCGGTGGATCCACGGCTTGATGCGCTCGTGAGCAGCCCTGGCATCGTCGAAACTGGGTATGTACATGGCTGGCAACTCCCTGGTTGTTGCCCGTGGACGGGCCCGGATCAGGCGGTCTTGCGCTGGGCCACCGCGCTGTTCGTCCGGTAGTACTCCTGAGCTGCGGCCACGCCGCTGCCCAGCTCGATGGGGTAGCCCAGGTCCTTCATGGCCATCTCGGCGGTGGCGATGCCGGACAGAGCCATCACGTCGCTCATCTGTCCCAGGTGGCCGATCCGGAACAGCTGCCCCGCGACCTGGCCAAGGCCGATGCCGAAACTCACGCCGTAGGTCTCGTTGGCATAGTTGACCAGCTCGGTGCTGTCGAACCCGTCCGGGACCATGATCGCGGTGACCGTATCGGAGTTGAGCTCCGGGTGCCGCGCACACACTTCCATGCCCCAGGCGGCCACGGCGCGGCGGACCCCTTCGGCGATACGGAAGTGGCGGGCATGAACGTTCTCCAGGCCTTCGGCAAGCAGCATGTTCATGCTCTCGCGCAATCCCTCGATCAGGCCGATGGCCGGGGTATAGGGGTAGGAACCCTTGCCGCCGGCAGCGAGCATGTCGCGCAGGTCGAAATAGCAACGCGGTAGCCGTGCCGTCTCCATGGCCGCCTGCGCCTTCGGGCTGGCGGCGACGATGGCGAGACCGGTGGCGAGCATGAAACCTTTCTGGGAGCCGGCCACGGCCATGTCCACGCCCCAGTCGTCCATGCGGAATTCCATGGAGCCGATGGAGCTCACGCCGTCGACGAACAGCATGGCCGGGTGGTCTGCCGCATCCATGGCTTCGCGCACCGCGCGCACGTCGCTGCGTACGCCGGTGGCCGTCTCATTGTGGACGGTGAGCACCGCCTTGATGCGGTGATCGGTGTCCGCCGCCAGGGCGTCGCGATAGGCGGCGATGGGGGCGCCTTCACCCCACTCGCAGTCGATCACCTTCACGTCCAATCCGTGGCGCTCGCACAGATCGATCCAGCGGTGGGAGAACATGCCGTAGCGCGCCGCCAGCACTGTGTCGCCGGGGGAGAGGGTGTTGGTGATGGCCGTCTCCCAGCCGCCGGTGCCGCTGGCGGTGAACACGGCCACGTCGCCCCGGGTGGTGCCGAAGGGTTGTTTCAGGTCCTGCAGCAGCGGCACGAACATGCGGCCGAACTCCGGCGAGCGGTGATCCCAGGTGGGCACGCTCATGGCTTTGCGCAGGCGCTCGGGAATATTCGTCGGCCCCGGGATGAAGACGGGGTTCTGGTTTTCCATGACATCTCCTCCGATCTGTTTCTGACTCCATATTAGAGAAATGGAAAAGATTTCCAATTTTTTCGGAAAACTATTTCATTAAGGCAAGAAAATGGGTAGGGTGCTGAGTGAGGAAGAAAAACGGGTTTTTCGGCCACGCCGTGTTGGTGGTGTGCGAAAAATTCCGTTCGGCATGAAAGGGGGAGAATCATGGCTGATGAACGGGAACGCCGGCGCAAGCGTGGCCGGCCTCGGAGTGACCGGCCGCAGGACGCCACCGGCACCGTGCAGGCCCTGGACCGGGGGCTGCGGCTGCTGACGCTGCTGGCAGAGCAGGACGAGATGACGCTCACCGAGATCGGGCTGGACGCCAACATCGCACCCACCACCGCCTACCGCCTGCTGGTCACGCTGCAGCAGCGCGACATGGTGACCTTCGACGAAGAGGCGCAGACCTGGTCCATCGGCGTGGAGACGTTCCGGATCGGCAGCGCCTTCCTGCGTCGGACCAACTACCTGGAGGCCGGGCGCCCGGTGATGCGCCGGCTCATGGAGGCGAGCGGGGAGACCTCCAACATGGCCATTCAGGACGGCAGCGATGTGGTCTTCGTCTCCCAGATCGAGACCCACAAGCCGATCCGCGCGTTCTTTCGTCCGGGTACACGTGGCCACATGCACGCCTCCGGCATCGGCAAGGCGTTGCTGGCCGAACGCAGTGAGCAGGACGTGCGCGCCATTATCACGGAGAAGGGGTTGCCGGCGTTCACCGAGACCACGCTGACCACGGCAGAGGCCCTGTTCGCGGATCTGGTGCGGACCCGTGAGCGGGGCTGGGCCGTGGATGACGAGGAAAGCACCACGGGCATGCGTTGTCTGGCCGCGCCGGTATTCAACGAGTACGGTGAGGCGATTGCCGGGATCTCCATCTCGGGGCTGGCCGCGCGATTGCCGGATGCCGTACTGGATCAGCTCGGCCCGCTGGTGCGTGACGCCGCGGACGAGGTGACCGACAACATCGGCGGGCTGTTGCCCGCGCGCATGACCGCAGAATCAACGGGAGAGCAGGCGTGATCAGAGGACGAACAATCCGGGCCGGCGCGGCCATTGTTGCAGCCCTGGGGCTGGCAGCCTGTGCAGGCCAGGACCGTGGCGACCGCGTCACGGCCGATGAGGCAAGCCAGCGGCAGGCGCCCCTTTCCGTGGATGAAGACCGGGTACAGACGGCTGACGGCGAAACCCTGGCGGAAAGCGCCGATATCCCGTCACAGATCAATGTCGACTCGGACGCGGCCTTTGGCGCGTCGGAGCGCATCCTTGATGCCGCCCTGTCGGCGGACGGCGAGTGGCTGGCCGTGACCACCACCGGTGCCGCGCACGGCGCCGGTTGGCTCAAGTCACTGGAGCAGGGGCGCTGGCACCCGGCGGCGTTTCAGTACGGCGGTTCCGTGGGATTGTGGCAGTGGAGCGACCAGGGCCGCTTCGTGGCGTTCATTCTGGAAGGGCCGGCGGAGGGTCAGGTCGTCAACGTGGTCGACCGCGAGTCCCTGGCGGCGACCGTCGCCGAGACGGCCCTGCCGGTGGATCACTGCGTCACGGAAGACAACGCCCGGGAAGCGGAGCGGCCGCCCTACCAGGAGCCCCTGGTCTGGTACGACGGCCGCTTGTTGGTGGAGATCGAAAGTCGGCGCTACCTTTTCGATCCGGCGTCCGGCGCGTGTCAGCCCGTGGGCTGAGTCAGGCGCCCCAGATGAAGTAGATCAGGCAGACCACGAACAGCACGTACACCAGCGGGTGCACCTCTTTCGCGCGGCCACTGAAGACCATGGTCAGCGGGTAGAGCACGAAGCCCATGGCGAGCCCGGTGGCGATGCTGAACGTCAGCGGCATGGCGATCACCGTCACGAACGCCGGGATGGCGAACTCCGGGGCCTTCCAGTCGATATGCCCCAGCGCGGACGCCATGAGCACGCCGACGATGATCAGTGCCGGTGACGTGAGCTCCGGGTGCTCCAGGAAGATCTCCAGCAGCGGCGAGAAGAACAGGCTGATCAGGAACAGCGCGGCCACCACCAGCGAGGTGAACCCGGTGCGCCCGCCAGCTGACACCCCCGCCGCCGACTCGATGTAGGCGGTGGTTGTGGAGGTGCCAAGCACCGCGCCCACCACCGTGGCGGTGGAGTCGGCGCCCATGGCACGGCTGGCGCGGGGCAGCTTGTTGTCCTTGATGAAGCCGGCCTGGTTCGCCACCGCCATCAGCGTGCCGGCGGTATCGAAGATGTCCACGAACAGGAAGGTGAACACCACCAGCCAGAGCTCCGGCGCCAGGAGGATGTCCGGCAGATGGACGATGGCCACGCCGAACGTGGGTGCGAGGCTCGGGACCGAGTCCACCACGGCGTCGGGCAGCGCCACGAAGCCGATGATCATGCCGAGCACCGTGGTGCCGACGATGCCATAGAACACCGCGCCATGGAGGCGGCGGACCAGCAGCGCGGCGGTAATGAGAACCCCGGCAATGGCGAGCAGCGGCGCCGGTTCCCCGAGGTTGCCCAGGGTGACCAGAGTCGGCTCGTACTCCACCACGATCTCCGCGTTCTTCAGGCCGATGAAGGCGATGAACAGCCCGATACCCGCGCCGGCCGCCATCTTCAGCTGCAGCGGGATGGCGTTGATCATCTTCTCCCGCACCTTGCTGAGGGTCAGGATCAGGAACAGGATCCCGGAGACCAGCACGCCGGCCAGCGCGGTTTCCCACGGCACACCCATGCCGAGCACAACCGTGTATGCAAAAAACGCGTTCAGCCCCATACCCGGTGCCAGCGCGATGGGGTAGTTGGCCCACAGGCCCATGATGATGCAGGCCAGTGCCGCGGACAGGGCAGTGGCTACGAACACCGCGCCCGGGTCCATGCCGGCATCCGCCAGGATGAAGGCGTTGACGAAGAGGATGTAGGCCATGGCCAGAAACGTCGTGACCCCGGCCACCGTCTCCTGGCGCCAGTTACTGCCCTGTTCCGTGAAACCGAAGCGCTTGTCGAGCCATTGATTCATGGGTGCCCCCGCCGTCTTATTGGTTGTGCCCGGCCATTGATTGTAGCCACGTGTCGTACCGACGTCTCGTGTGCACAAATCAGGCCACGATCGTTCACAACCGGGTGTTCGGCTGCGGCGGACGGTTCCGGTGGGAGCAGGGTTCCGAGGGAGGTGTAATGGTGCCGCATCGTGGTGCGTCTGCACCGCAGGCGGGCATTGCGGTTCCCGCCATGGGGCGGGAACCGCCTTGCGTTTACGCGGTGTCGGCTTTGCGCATGCTGGCCTCGACACCGGCCAGGGCGCTCATGTTGATGATGCCCCGCACCGTCACTGACGGCGTCAGGATGTGCGCCGGCTCCGCAGCGCCCAGCAGGATCGGGCCGATGGAGACGCCGTCGCTGGCACCCTTGAGCAGGTTGAAGGCGATGTTCGCCGCGTCCAGCGTGGGCAGG
>SLBZ01000009.1 GCA_007126095.1 Aquisalimonas sp. | reverse complement strand
GGTGGTGAACCGCTGAGTGCCAGCCTGCGCGAAGAAATGGCCGGGCGCGGCGTGCGCGTACTGCAGGCCTTCGCCACCGCCGAACTCGGGCTGGTGGCCTACGAAACCGAACACCTGGACGGCCTCATCACCGATGAGGACGTGCTGCTGGAAGTGGTCCGGCCGGGCAGCGGCGAGCCCGTGGCCGAGGGCGAGGTGGGCGAGATGGTGGTGACCGTGCTGCGCGCGGGCGCCTTCCCGGTGATCCGCTTCGCCACCGGTGACCTCACCGCCTTCCTGCCCGGACCGAGTCCCTGCGGGCGTACTGCGCCGCGCATCAAGGGCTGGATGGGCCGTGCCAACCAGACCACCAAGGTCAAGGGCATGTTCGTTACGCCCGAGCAGATCAACGCCATCATGGCGCGCCACCCGGAGATCAGCCGCGCGCGGCTGGTGGTGACGCGCGAGAACGAAAAGGACGCCATGACCCTGAACGTGGAGTCCACTGTCTCCGACGCGGCGTTCGCGGACACGGTGGCCGAAACGCTGCAGGCCATCACCAAGATGCGTGGCGGCGTAGAGATCAAGGCCGCCGGCGAGCTGCCCAACGACGGCAAGGTGATCGCGGACGAGCGCGCGTTCGACTGAGTGGGCGCCGCCGGGATGACCGTGCGTCACCAGTAATCCCTGCAGAGGCAGGGTGCGAGGAGGAGTCATGAGCACAGTGCGGAGCGATGCGGCGCGGAACGTGCCGCTGCTGATCAATGGCGAGTTCGTGCAGAGCACCACGAGCGACTGGATCGACGTCACCAATCCCGCGACCCAGGAGGTGATCGGCCGTGCCCCGGTGACCACCGACGCCGAGATGGCCCGTGCCGTCTCCGCCGCCGAGGATGCCTTCGTCACCTGGCGGCACACACCGGTGCAGGAGCGCATGCGCTGCCTCATGCGCTATCAGGCGCTGCTGAAGGAGCATCACGACGAGCTTGCCGAGATTCTCGCCAGCGAGACCGGCAAGACCATGGCCGACGCCAAGGGCGATGTCTGGCGCGGCATCGAAGTCGTCGAGCACGGCTGCAGCATGCCCACGCTGATGATGGGCGAGACCACCGAGAACGTCGCCCGCGGCATCGACACCCACAGCATCGTCCACCCCATCGGGGTGTGTGCCGGCATTACGCCGTTCAACTTCCCGGCCATGATCCCCCTGTGGATGTTCCCGTTGGCCGTGGCCTGCGGTAACACCTTCGTGCTGAAGCCCTCGGAGCAGGATCCGCTCACGCCGACGCGGCTGGCGGAGCTGTGGCAGGAGGCGGGGTTCCCGGCGGGGACGCTGCAGGTGGTCCACGGTCGCAAGCCGCAGGTGGACTATCTGCTCGAGGATCCGGCCATCAAGGCAGTCTCCTTCGTGGGCTCGGTGCCGGTGGCGACGCACGTCTATCGGACCGGCACCCACAACCTCAAGCGCGTGCAGTGCATGGGCGGGGCGAAGAACCATATGGTGGTCATGCCCGATGCCAGCAAGGACCAGGTGATCAACCACCTGGTGGGCGCCTCCTGTGGCGCCGCCGGCCAGCGCTGCATGGCCATCTCCGTGGCCGTGCTGGTGGGCGAGGAGACCCGCGGCTGGATGGACGACATCCGCAAGGCCGTGGCGAGCATCCGCCCCGGGCCTCCCAGCGACCCCGATGCCGCCTACGGGCCGCTCATCAGCCCGGCCGCCAAGGAGCGGGTGGAGCAGTTGATCGGCACCGCGGAGCCGGAAGGGGCCAAGTTGCTCCTGGACGGCCGCGGGCACACCGTGGACGGCTACCCCGACGGCAACTGGGTCGGGCCGACGCTGATCGATGACGTCACCCCGGAGATGACGGTCTACAAGGAAGAAATCTTCGGGCCGGCGCTGCTGGTCATGCACGTGGATTCCCTGGAGGAGGCCATTGCCCTGGTCAATACCAACCCCTACGGCAACGGCACCTCCATCTTCACGCGCTCCGGCGCGGCCGCGCGCAAGTACCAGCACGAGACCGAAGTCGGGCAAGTGGGGGTGAACATTCCCATCCCGGTCCCGGCGCCGTTCTTCTCCTTTACCGGTGGCAAGAACTCCTTCTTCGGCGATTTGCACGCCTACGGCAAGCAGGCGATCCGGTTCTATACCGAGACGCGGACGGTGATCAGCCGCTGGCCGGAAGAGGATCTGCCGAGCGGACCGAACATGACCATCTCCATGCGATAGGGGACGGCCATGGACTTCGAGCTCAACGACGATCAGGTCGCGTTTCAGGAGACCGCGCGCGAGTTCGCCGAGCGCGAACTGGCACCCAACGCGGCACGTTGGGACGAGGAGTGCATCTTTCCGGTGGAGACCCTGCGTCTCGCCGGCGAGCTGGGCTTCTGTGGTGTCTACTGCCCCGAGGACGTGGGCGGGCTTGGCCTGTCCCGCCTGGATGCGACCATCATCTTCGAGGCCCTGGCCGGTGGCTGCACCTCGACCACGGCCTACATCACCATCCACAACATGGCCACGTGGATGGTGGCCACCTTCGGCCAGGAGGCGGTGCGTGAGGCCTGGTGCCCGCAGCTCACCGCCGGCGAGAAGCTGGCCTCCTACTGTCTCACCGAGCCCGGCGCCGGCTCCGATGCGGCGTCGCTGCGCACGAAAGCGGTTCGCGACGGCGACGGCTACCGGCTCACCGGCAGTAAGGTGTTCATCTCCGGGGCCGGCGAGACCGACCTGCTGGTGGTCATGGCGCGCACCGGCAGGGAAGGCGCCGGCGGAGTCTCCGCCTTTGCAGTGCCAGCGGACGCCGAGGGTATCACCTACGGACGCAAGGAAGGCAAGATGGGCTGGAACAGTCAGCCCACCCGCGGCATCACCTTCGAGGACGTGTTCGTGCCCGAGGCGAATCGCCTGGGCGGCGAGGGTGACGGCTTCAAGATTGCCATGAAGGGGCTGGATGGCGGCCGTCTGAACGTGGCCACCTGCTCCGTGGGCACCGCTGCCGCCGCGCTCGACGCGGCACGCCGCTACGCCGCAGAGCGCAAGCAGTTCGGCCAGGCCCTGGCGGAGTTCCAGGGCGTGCAGTTCAAGCTCGCCGACATGGCCACGGAACTGGTCGCGGCCCGGCAGATGGTGCGCCTGGGCGCCGCCCGGCTGGATGCGAAACACCCGGAGGCCACCACCTACTGCGCCATGGCCAAGCGCCTGGCCACGGACCTGGGCTTTCGCATCTGCAACGAGGCCCTGCAGATCCACGGTGGCTACG
>SLBZ01000132.1 GCA_007126095.1 Aquisalimonas sp. | reverse complement strand
TCCACCAGCTCCGGGCTCGCCTCCTCGAACCCCGGCAGGGCGCTGATCGCATCCAGATCCAGCAGCTCCTGCATGACAAACTTCATGTCCCGCGTCGGGGCGGTGTAATCGGTCATGGTGTCGGTTTCTCCCCGTTGATGGCACAACGCCAACATACTCTACCGTATGGGCTATGAGGCTACCCCGTCCCGGCCGCCGGGTAAATCCCCGGAGCGGGCGTTGCGTGATCACGTTCACCCCGCAGGCACCGAAGTGCTACAGGGCCCCGTGGAGCATGGCACTGGCGGCGGCGAGATGAGTATACTCGAAGCCCGCGGGAGCGATGCCCTGTCGCGCAAACCAGCCGGCTTGCTCCCCATCCGAATTCGTTGCCAAGGAGTCGGGAGTGTCGTTGATCCGTAAATCCCACAAGCTCGCGGACGTCTGTTACGACATCCGTGGCCCGGTCCTGGAAGAGGCGAAGCGCCTGGAGGACGAGGGGCACCGCATCCTCAAGCTGAATATCGGTAATCCGGCGCCATTCGGCCTGGATGCGCCGGACGAGATTCTTCATGACGTGATCCGGAACCTCCCTGAAGCGCAGGGTTATTCCGACGCGAAGGGGATCTTCTCGGCGCGCAAGGCGATCATGCAGCATTGTCAGCAGCGCGGGATCACCGAGGTGGCGCTGGAGGACATCTACCTGGGCAACGGCGTCAGTGAGCTGATCGTCATGGCCATGCAGGCGTTGCTGAACAACGGCGACGAGCTGCTGATTCCCGCGCCGGACTACCCACTGTGGACGGCCGCGGTCAGCCTCTCGGGTGGGCGCCCGGTCCATTACCTGTGCGACGAGAACAACGGCTGGCAGCCGGACCTCGCGGACATGGAGGCGAAGATTACCGACCGCACCCGCGGCATCGTGGTCATCAACCCGAACAATCCCACCGGCGCCGTCTACAGCGAAGAGACGCTGAAGCAGATCGTGGAGATCGCGCGCCGCCACGATCTGGTGCTGTTCGCCGACGAGATCTACGACAAGATTCTCTACGATGGGGCGAAGCACTACCCGTTGGCGAAGCTGGCCGGCGAGACCCTGTGCATCACCTTCAGCGGCCTGTCCAAGAGCTACCGCGCCGCCGGTTTCCGGTCCGGCTGGATGTTCCTGTCCGGTGGCAAGGACCGCGCGGCCGATTACGTGGAAGGGCTGAGCATTCTCGCCTCCATGCGGCTGTGCGCCAACGTACCCTCCCAGTTCGCCATTCAGACGGCGCTGGGCGGGTACCAGAGCATCGACGATCTGGTGGCACCCGGCGGCCGGCTGCACGAGCAGCGCACCCTGGCCTGGGAGCGCGTCAACGCGATTCCCGGTGTCTCCTGTGTGGAGCCAACTGGTGCTCTGTACCTGTTCCCGCGCCTGGATCCGGCCGTCTACCCGATCGAGGACGACCGCCAGCTCGTGCTCGACCTCCTGCGGCAGGAACACCTGCTGCTGGTGGAGGGGACGGCCTTCAACTGGCCGACACCGGATCACCTGCGCATGGTGTTTCTGCCCCATCGGGAGGACCTGGAAAAGGCATTGGACAAGCTTGAGCGGTTTCTCGCGCGTCTGCGCAAGGCCGCCTGAGGAGGAGTCATGCCGAGAAAGGGACTGGCGCTAGCTGCAGGGCTGGCGCTCGCCACCACCGCCGTGGCGGACGAGGACGTGCACGGATACTGGCTGTCGGAGGAGGGCACGGCGCAGATCGAACTCGCCCCCTGTGCCGACGACGACGCGCTCACCTGTGGCCGGATCGTCTGGCTGGAAGACCCGTACGACGAAGACGGCGAACCGCTGCGCGATACCAACAACGACGATCCGGAGCTGCGTGACCGCGAGGTCGTCGGCCTGCGCATCGTCTGGGACATGGCCCGGGACGACAGCCGGGAGCGCCGCTGGGACGGTGGGCGTATCTATGACCCCGAGAACGGCAATACCTACCGTGCCCGCGTGACCCTCGCCGAAGGCGGCGAGACGCTGGACCTGCGTGGATACGTGGGCATCGCGGCGTTCGGGCGCACGAGCACCTGGACCCGCGAGCCGTCGGTCAGGGCGCTGGACTGACGCCTCGCGCAGCGGCTCTGTCCGCAATGCGGAACGGTGTTCCGAAGCTTGCAATTTCGCCGGCGGCATCATACAAAGAGAGTCGAGCCGTCCGAGAGCGGCACCGGACAAGTATCCAGGCACAGGCCCGCAGGGCCGGCCCGGAAAGAACATCACAACGGCCCATGAAGGTCGATTCCTGGAGGAGCACCATGACGAAGCCACGCCGTACTGCCGGCCTGTTTGCCGGCCTTGCCACAGCGAGCGCCATTGCACTTGCGTCCCTGTCCACTGCCCAGGCCGACGATCCGATCCGTATCGGATTCATCGACCCGCTGTCCGGGCCTTTCGCCAATGTCGGCGATGCCGGACTGAAGCACTTCCGCTTCGCCGCCGATCGCATCAACGAGGAAGGCGGGATCAATGGCCGGCAGGTTGAAATCGTGCCCATGGACAACAACCAGAGCGCGTCCGAGTCGGCGCAGCTCGTGCAGCGGGCGGCTGACCGCGGCATCGACTTTGTCGCTCAGGGGAACGGCTCCGACGTGGCCGGCGCCATCATCGAGACGGTCAACCGCAACAACCGACGTAACCCGGACAACAAGCTGCTCTATCTCAACTACGCCGCAGTGGACCCGTCCCTGACCAACGAGCGGTGCAGCTACTGGCATTTCCGGTTCGACGCGGACACCACCATCAAGCTCGAAGCGCTCAGCAACTACATGATGGAGCGCGACGACATCGAGAAGGTGTACCTCATCAACCAGGACTACTCCCACGGTCACGAGATCGAGCGTCGGTTCCAGGATCTCGCCGCGGAAAAGATGCCGAACGTGGAAATCGTGGGCACACAGCTGCATCCCATCGGCCAGGTGCGGGACTTTTCGCCCTACGTCTCCCGCATCCGCCAGTCCGGCGCCGACTCCGTGGTCACCGGCAACTGGGGCAACGACCTCTCGCTGCTCGCTCGGGAAGCGGAAGACGCCGGCCTGGACGTGAACTTCTACACCTACTACGCGGGAGGGCTGGGTGTGCCCGCCGCGATCGGCCGTGCCGGGGTCGACCGGGTGGCGCAGATCACCGAATGGCACGCCAACGTCAACGTGGACGAAGGCCACGACGAGTACCGGGAGTGGGTGGATGCGTTCAAGGAGCGCTACCCGGATATCGACTGGTACTTCCACCGTGTCTACAACCTGATGTACATGCTGAAGGCAGCCGTGGAAGAAGCCGGCAGCACTGACGCCGAAGGGGTGGCTGCGGCGCTCTCCGGCATGGAGTTCGAATCCCACACCGGCACGATCACCATGCGCGCGGACGACCACCAGATGCTGCAGCCCATGTACATCTCCATCATGGACGACGAGGTCGAGTACGACTCCGAGAACTCGGGGGTCGGCTTCCGGACCCTGTCCCGGATCGAAGTGGAAGATGCCACGTCGGCGACGACCTGCGAGATGGATCGTCCCTGAGCCATAACGACAAAACCGCCAGGCTCCGGACCGGTTCCCCCGGTCCGGAGTTCTGACTCCGCGTCCTGCCGGTGGGGCCCGCATGTTAGAAACAATTACTTTCTCCCTGCTCAACGGCCTGTTGTACGGCATGTTGCTGTTCATGCTGTCCAGCGGTCTCACGCTCATCTTCGGAATGATGGGCGTGCTCAACTTCGCCCACGCCAGCTTCTACATGCTGGGAGCCTATTTCGCCTACACCATGGGCCTGTACACCGGGTTCTGGGTGGCACTTTTTCTCGCGCCCATTGCCGTGGGCCTGATCGGCGCGGCCGTGGAGCGCTTCGGCCTGCGTCAGGTGCACCAGTACGGCCACGTGCCTGAACTGCTGTTCACCTTCGGTCTGGCCTATGTGGTGGAAGAACTGGTGCGGCTGTTCTGGGGCAACACCCCCATGAACTACCGCGTGCCGGAGGCGCTGGACTTCCCGCTGTTCTCCCTGTTCGGCACCAACTATCCGGCGTTCCGCGTGTTCGTCCTGGTGGTGGCCGTGTCCATGTTCGTGGGGCTCTACCTCCTGCTCAAGCGCACCCGGGCCGGACTGATTATCCAGGCGTCCCTGTCGCGGCCTGACATGGTCTCGGCCCTGGGCCATAACGTGCCGCAGGTGTTCATGTGGGTGTTTGCCTTCGGCACCGGCCTGGCCGCACTGGGCGGCGTCGTTGGTGGCATCCAGCTCGTCACCGAACCCGGCATGGCCTTCATGATGGGGCCGATCGTGTTCGTGGTTGTCGTGGTGGGCGGTCTTGGCTCCATTCAGGGGGCGCTGATCGCCTCCATCCTCATCGGCGTGCTGCAGACGTTCGCGCTGTCCGTGGACTGGTCGCTGGCCAACCTGGGCATGGTGTTCGGCTACGCCGTCCCGCCGGAGAGCTT
This sequence comes from Aquisalimonas sp., assembly GCA_007126095.1. GTDB lineage: Bacteria > Pseudomonadota > Gammaproteobacteria > Nitrococcales > Aquisalimonadaceae > Aquisalimonas. The sequence goes on along the minus strand of SLBZ01000132.1, from coordinate 28,809 downwards.
CTTCGCCACCATCTGGTACATGGACTCCACGCGGATTGCGCCGATGCTCCCGTACCTGCTGCTGGTGCTGATGCTGATTTTCCGCCCGCGCGGCCTGATGGGGAAACGTGAATCATGAATACGACTCAAGTACAGACTGGAGCGGCAGCGGGCGGAGTCGGCCGGAGCATCTGGGTGCGACGCCTGTGGCCCTGGCTCGTGGCCGTGGTCATTGCCATGCTGCTGCCGCTGCTGGTGACGTCGAACCACGGCCTCACCATGATCAGCCACATGGGCGTGATGATCATCTTCGCCCTGTCCTACAACATGTTGCTTGGCAACACGGGGCTGCTCTCGTTCGGCCATGCCGTCTACTTCGGCCTGGGCGGCTACATGGCCATGCATATGCTGCGGTACATCGAAGCGACAGGGTTCGGTATGCCCCTGGAGCTGCTGCCGGTGGTGGGTGCTCTGGGCGGACTGTTGTTCGGCCTGATCTTCGGCGCCGTCTCGACGCGCCGTGCCGGCGTCGTGTTCGCCATGATCTCCCTGGGCATCGGCGAGATGGTGACCGCCAGCTCCCTGATGTTCACCGGGTTCTTCGGCGGCGAGGCCGGCCTGTTCGGCAACAGGGAGGCTCCGGTGTCCCTGTTCGGGATCGATTACGGCCCGGGCCGCAACGTCTACTACCTGGTCGCCGTGTGGGCGCTCATTGCCGCGGTCATCATGTTCCTGCTGCGCCAGACGCCGCTGGGGTGGATGGCCAATGCGGTTCGTGACAACCCGGAACGGGCCCAGTTTGTCGGTTACAGTCCGCAGATGGTGCGCTTCTTCCAGTTCGTGCTGGCGGCGACCTTTGCCGGTCTCGCGGGCGGACTGTTCATCGTGGTCGACGAGATCATCACCGATGAGACCGTGGGCATGATCCAGTCCGGACTGGTGCTCCTCAGCGCCTACATCGGCGGCATCGGCTTCTTCCTCGGGCCGGTCGTGGGTGCCGTCCTGGTGGTGTTTCTGGAGAGTGAGCTGTCTTCCATCACCGATGCCTGGCTGCTGTACTTCGGGCTGCTGTTCGTTGCGGTGGTCATGTTCGCGCCCCAGGGGCTGTTCGGCGTCGCCTATCAGCAGGTGATGAGCTGGCGTGCTGGGGAATGGGTCCGGTCGTTCCATGCGCGGCTCTACGCCACGAGCGCCATGCTGGTTTTCGTCCTCGCGCTCATCGCCGTGATCGAGAAGGCCTACCACGTGCTCCGGCACTGGAACCCTCAGGAACCCATGCCCCTGTTCTTCGTCACCATCGATGCCACCAGCATGGTGCCGTGGCTGGTGTCATTCGCGGTGATGGCGGGTGCGCTCGCCGTATTTTTCCTGCACGCCAGGCCGTTGCTGCGGCGTGCGCTTGATTCCGGGGAGGGGGCGTAATGAGCCAGGAGACAGCGCTGGCCCTCAAGGGGCTGACCAAGAACTTTGGCCGGGCGGAAATCATTCGTGGTGTCGATCTCGACATCAAGGCCAACGAACGGCACGTGATCATCGGCCCCAACGGGGCCGGTAAATCCACGTTGTTCAACCTCATCAGTGGCCGGCTCGAGGCCACCTCCGGGACCATTCAACTATTCGGCCGTGAGATCGACGGTCTGCCGCCTCATCGCGTCAACCGCATGGGGCTCAGCCGGAGCTTTCAGGTCACCAACCTGTTCCAGAACATGACCGTGATGCAGAACCTGCGCTGCGCCCTGTTGTGGTCGAAGGGGCACAAGTATGCATTCTGGAAACTGGTCAACTCCCAACAGGAGGTGACCGAGCGGGCGGAAGAGCTCATGGAGCGGCTGAATCTCACGGCCAAGCAGCATGTGCCGGCTTCGCTGCTTACCTATGCCGAGCAGCGCGCGCTGGAGATCGGCGCAACCATCGCCTCAGGGGCCAAGGTGCTACTTCTGGACGAGCCCACCGCCGGCATGAGCCGCACCGAGGCGGACGACATGGTCGAACTGATTCGCGAGATCACCACCGACTGCACGCTGGTGATGGTCGAGCACGACCTCGGCGTGGTGTTCAATCTTGCGGACCGGATCTCGGTGCTCGTCTATGGCGAGGTGATAGCCAGCGATACGCCCGAGGCCGTGCGAGCCAACGCGGCGGTTCAGGAAGCCTATCTCGGAACGGAGGTGCACTGATGCTGGTGACCAACGAACTGCACGCCTACTACGGCAAGTCCCACGTGCTGCGGGGCGTTTCCATGGAGGTGCGCGCCGGCGAGATCGTCAGCCTGGTGGGGCGCAACGGTGTCGGCCGCTCCACGCTGTGCAAGTCGGTCATGGGGCTGGTGCCGCCGGTGGGTGACGTCCATTTTGATGGTCGCCGCGTCACCGGTCAGGCCCCGCACCGTATCGCCCACCTCGGCATTGGTTACGTTCCCGAGGACCGTGCCATTTTCCCCGGCCTGAGCGTTGCCGAGAATCTGGAGCTGGGGGTCAAGCGGCGGGGCAATGGCGGGCGCTGGGGATACCGGGATGTGTTCAACCGTTTTCCGCGTCTGGAAGAGCGGCGCGACACTCCGGCCGAGGCGCTTTCCGGTGGTGAGCAGCAGATGCTCACCATGGCGCGGACCCTCATGGGCAATCCTCGGTGTATCATGGTGGACGAACCGACCGAGGGGCTTGCACCTCGTGTCGTGGCGGAACTCGCGGACCTCCTGAAAGAGATCGCTGCCGACGGCATCGCCGTGCTGCTGGTGGAACAGAAGCTGAGCATCGCCAAGCAGATCTCCCACCGCATGTACGTCATGGGCGATGGCCGCATCGTCTTCGACGGTACGCCGTCACAACTGGAAGACAGCCCGGACGTGCGCAAGGAGTGGCTGGAGGTGTAGCAGGCAACTGGAGAGCGGATGTCTGACTGGCGCCACTATTTTGCCTACGGCTCCAACATGCTGCAGGCACGACTGCTGGAACGGACCCCCTCGGCGCAATGGCTGGGGGTGGGCCGTTTGCCGGGGCACTGCCTGTACTTCAACCACGTCAGTCGTGCGGACGGCACGGCCAAGTGCAACATCGAGTGCGCCGGTGGCGAATCGGACACCGTATGGGGCGTCGTCTATGCCGTCCACCGCGACGAACAGCCGGTGCTGGACCGCGCCGAGGACCTGGGCACGGGCTACCTGATCGAGCCACGTCTGGTTCATTGCCGTGACGCCTGGCTGGAGACGTTCTGCTACGTCGCCGTGCCCGGCACTACGGATGCCGCCGCACGACCGTTCCGCTGGTACCGCGATATCGTCCTGGCCGGGGCGCGCAGCCATGATTTTCCGGAGCGCTACATCGAGCGTATTGCCCGTGAGAGAGCGGTGGACGACCCGGATGCGCAGCGGGCGGTTCACCATCAGTATCTAATCGATATGTCGTTTGATTGAGACAGTTTCTTCCGGACGAAATGCCCTTTTCTTCAAAGGGTTTTGCGTGCATCCTCACGTGAAAGTTCATCTCTTTCCCCTGTTGGAGTGCGCCCCATGCCCCGGAGCCTGGTCCTGTTGTTTGTGTCTGTACTTTTCCTGCTGCAGACGGCTGCTGCATCCGACCGGCTCGAAAACCAGCGCGACCTCTTTCGTAACGCCCATGAACGCATCGGCCTCGGATTGTCCGTGGACATGGACGAACTCCGTGACCAGCTCAAGGGTTATCCGCTGCTTCCGTATCTGATCTACGCGGACCTGCTCAGTGACACCAGTCGCCTGACGGCCGGCCAGGTGGAGTCCTTCCTGGACGCCTACGGAGACTTGCCTCTCGCCCGTGGATTCCGCGGGCAATGGCTCCACGAACTCGGCGCAAGGGAAGACTGGGAGGCATACCAGCGCTTCCACCGCGGTGGTGGTAGCGCCACGCTGCGCTGCTACGGCCTGCGTGCGCGCCGGGCGACCGACGGCGTCGACGACGACTGGCTGCGGGAGGCTCGGGGGCTCTGGCTGGTGGGCCATTCGCAGCCGTCGGCCTGCGATGCCGTGTTCAGTGAGTTGTACGACCGTGACGCGCTGAGCGACGAACAACGCTGGGAGCGCATCACCCGCGCCATGTACAGCGGCAGCGCCGGCCTCGCCCGTGCCCTGCGGCCCCGCCTGGCCGAGGCCGACCAGCAGTGGCTGGACGACTGGCTGCGTCTCAACCGCGACCCGGCCACTGCACTGGCCGACCCGGATTTTGACGTGGACAGCCGTCGCGGACGACAGCTGGTGCGCTTCGGCATCCGGGTGCTGGCGCGCAGCGACCGGGATGTGGCCCGGGAGCGACTGGAGCGATATGCCGCACGCGGCGAGTTGCCCCGGGAGATGGCGCTGGAACTGCAGCGCGAGATCGCCCTGCGCTCTGCCTACTCCCGCGATGACGAGGCACTGGAACTGCTGGACGAGTTGCCGGAAGCGGCACGCAACGACACGGTGCTCGAGTGGCAGGCGCGGGTTGCGGTGGGACAGCAGAACTGGCCGCGGTTGGTTGATGCGGTCTGGGCACTGCCGCGCAAGCAGCGCGAGCAGGCGGAGTGGCGTTACTGGCGCGCCCACGCCCTGTGGATGACCGGCGCAAAGGATCGCGCCGAAGAGCTGTTCGAGCCCCTTGCCCGCACGCGCAACTACTACGGGTTCCTGGCGGCGGATGCCCTGGGCCGGCCCTACGCCATGAACGAAGCCGACCTGGACCACGACGCCGACCGTCAGGCGGCACTGGCGAGCCGCCCGGGGATGCAGCGCGCCCGCGAGCTGCGCGAAGTGGGCCTGATTACAGAGGCGCGGCGGGAATGGGAGGCGGCCCTTGCCGGGGCCGACACCGACACCCGTGCCCAGGCGGCCATGCTCGCGTTGGGTTGGGGGTGGTACGACCGGGCCATTCACAACGCCAACCGCGCGGGGATGCACAATGCGTTGGCGCTGCGGTTCCCGGCCGGGTTCAGCAACGTCCTGGAACCGGCCGCTGCGGCCGCCGACGTGGACCCGGCACTGGTTTACGCCGTGGCCCGCAAGGAGAGTGCGTTTTCACCGGACGCCCGCTCCCGGGTGGGTGCCCGGGGGCTCCTTCAGGTCATGCCCGAGACCGGCCGGCGTGTCGCCGATGGTCTCGGGGTATCGGACCCGGCGGGCGTGGATCTCTACAAGCCCGCCGTGAACGCGCGCCTCGGCGCCGCCTACCTGTCGCAGATGCTCGAGCGCTTCGATGGCAATGTCATCCTCGCCGCGGCGGCGTACAACGCCGGGCCGGAGCGCGCCGCCCGCTGGCTGGAAGACAATCCGGGGCAGCCGGCAGCGGTTTGGATCGAGAACATCACGTTCGGTGAAACCCGGGACTACGTCAAAAGCGTGCTCGCCTTCCGCGCGGTGTTCGACAGTCAGTTGCGCGGCGAACCCCGGCGCCTGGCCGGTGCCATGCCGGTCATGCCCGGCGAAGAGGCGACCGAGCTGGTCCTTGGCGAGGATACCGACGGCGAGAGCTGACCGGATCCCGCTCTCCGCCGGGCCTTGCGTGTTCGCCCCCGGCCGCAGAGAATGTGCCCTTGTCGTGTTTTCGGCGGCGGCCACTCGTGCCGCCGCTTTCCCTGACTGGAGGTAGCGGATGTCCACCGCGTCGTACCCGGAATCCCCATGCGTCGGGCTCTGCCAGATGGACGGGCAGAGGCGTTACTGCATGGGCTGTGGTCGCACCCTCAACGAGATCGCCACCTGGTCGCGCATGAGCGTCGACGACAAGCGTGCCGTGCTCGCGCGCGTCGGCGAGGGCGGGCACAGGCCGGACGAACACAGGGTGGAGTGACCCATGGTCAAACTGACGCGCATCTACACCCGCACTGGCGATACCGGCAGCACCGGGCTCGGCGACGGCTCCCGGGTGCTCAAGCACGGTGAACGGGTGACCGCCTACGGGACCGTGGATGAGGTCAACGCCGTCGTAGGCGTCGTGCGTCTGCACGCCGGCGCGCCCGTGGCAGCGGATCTGGAGCGTATCCAGAACGATCTCTTCGACGTGGGTGCTGACCTGTGCACCCCGGAACAGGACGAGCCGGAGTTTCCGCCGCTGCGGGTGAGTGAGCAGCAGGTCCACTGGCTGGAGCAGCGCATCGATGCCCTGAATGCCGGTCTGCCGAAGCTGACCTCGTTCGTCCTCCCCGGGGGAACGGCCAGTGCCGCGCATCTCCACCATGCGCGTACCGTGGCGCGCCGGGCGGAGCGGGATATCGCCGCCCTGGCGGACGATGAGTCCATCAATCCCGCCGCCCTGCAGTACATGAATCGGCTCTCCGATTACTTCTTTGTCGCCGCGCGCTTCGTCAACGCCGAAGCGGAGGGCGACGTGCTCTGGGTCCCCGGCCGGAACCGCTGAGCCGGGCCATCTGCCAGGGGAGCCGCCATGGTCGCCGACCTGATCCGGCCCACCGAGCGCGGGCTGTACTGCCCGCCCGGCGATTTCTACATCGATCCGTGGCGTCCGGTGGAGCGGGCCGTCATCACCCACGCCCACGGTGACCATGCCCGCTGGGGGCACCGGATCTACTACGCCAGTCACGCCAGCCGCCCATTGCTGGAGCGGCGGCTGAGTCGCGACGCGCTGATCCTCGGCTGCGATTTCGACAAACCCTTCCGTCTCGGTGACGCATGGATCTCCTTCCACCCCGCGGGGCACATACTCGGCTCGTCGCAGGTGCGCGTGGAATACCGGGGCTGCGTCTGGGTTGCATCGGGCGACTACAAGCGCGACGTCGATCCCACCTGCGAACCGTTCCAGGTCGTACCCTGTGATACGTTCATCACCGAGGCCACGTTCGCGCTGCCCATCTACCGCTGGGAGCCGGTGGCGCGGGTGGCCGGCGAGATTCACCAGTGGTGGCGGGCCTGCGCTCGCGCCGGGCAGACCGCGGTTCTCTTCTGTTACGCACTGGGGAAGGCGCAGCGCATTCTCGCCGAACTGCTGGCCTATACGCGCGATACGGCCTATCTCCACGGCGCCATGGTGCCACTGGTCGACGCCTACCGGGATGCCGGTGTGGCCATGCTGCCCACGGCATCGGTCAGCGCCATGCCGCGCAACCACGACTTTGCCGGTGCGCTGGTTCTGGCACCGCCGTCAGCCGCGGGCAGTTCCTGGATGCGCCGTTTCCGTCCGGAGTCCACCGGTTTCGCCTCCGGCTGGATGCGGATTCGCGGCAACCGGCGGCGGCGGGGCTACGACCGCGGGTTCGTGGTGTCCGATCACGCCGACTGGCCCGCGCTGCTCCAGACCGTTCGCGACACCGGGGCGCGCCGGGTGCTCGCCACTCACGGCCGCACCGACGTGCTGGTGCGCTACCTCAATGAGGTGGAGGGGGTTGATGCGCAGCCCCTGGTGACCGACTACGGCGGCGAGGCGGACGACTGATGCAACGCTTCACCGCGCTCTATCAGGCCCTGGACGAGACCACCGCCACCTCCGGCAAGGTCGCCGCCATGGAGGCGTACTTTCGTGAGGCACCGGCCGCCGACGCCGCCTGGGCGGTGTACTTTCTCACCGGTCGGCGTCTCCGCCGTCTGGTGCCTACCGCCGAGCTGCGCGCGTGGACCCTGGAGGCCACCGGCATGCCCGCCTGGCTGCTGGAAGAGACGTACGCCTCCGTGGGGGATCTGGCGGAAACCCTGGCGCTGCTGCTGGATCAGCCCTTTGCGCCCCCGGAGCAGGATGCCACGCCGCTGCACGTGTGGGTGGAAGAGCGCATTCAGCCGTTGCGCGGTATGGCGACGGAGGCGCGTCGTGACGCCGTGCTGGGATGGTGGGCGGCGCTGCCGACGCCGCAGCGTTTCGTGCTCAATAAGCTGCTCACCGGGGCGTTCCGCGTGGGCGTGAGCCGTCGGCTCGTGGTCCGTGCGCTGGCCCGGGTCAGCGGGCTGGAGACGGCAACCCTGGCCCACCGCCTCATGGGACAGTGGCAGCCCACGCCGGCGGCGTTCGAGGCCCTGCTCGACCCGGAAGAGCAGGGTGAAGACCGCTCGCGGCCCTATCCGTTCTTCCTTGCCTCGCCGCTGGAGGCCGACCCGACGGCGCTGGGCGACCGCAGCGACTGGATCGCCGAATGGAAATGGGATGGCATCCGCGGGCAGCTGCTGCGGCGCGGCGGCGAGTGTTTCATCTGGTCCCGGGGCGAGGACATGATGGCTGGGCGCTTCCCCGAGATCGAGGCGGCGGCCGCCGATCTGCCCGACGGTCTGGTGCTCGATGGCGAGATCCTCGCGTGGGAGGACGACACGCCGTTGCCGTTCAACGTGCTGCAGCAGCGGATCGGGCGTCTGCGACCGTCGGCGAAGATCCAGCGCGAGGCACCGGTCATCTTTCTCGCCTACGACCTGCTGGAAGCGGGGGGGGCGGACCGGCGGCAGGAGCCCCTGGAGGCACGGCGGGAGTTGCTGCGCGATGTGATCGGTGATGGTGCCGGTGCGCTCCGGCGGGCCCAGGCCCTGGACGCCGGTGACTGGGTGGCTCTGGCTTCGCTGCGGCAGACGGCCCGAGAGGAGGGCACCGAGGGCATCATGCTCAAGCGCCGCGGTTCACCCTACCGGGTGGGGCGAACCCGTGGAGACTGGTGGAAATGGAAGCTGGCGCCGCGGACGGTGGACGCCGTGATGCTCTATGCCCAGCCCGGGCACGGGCGCCGGTCCAGTCTGTTCACGGACTACACCTTCGGTGTCTGGGACGGCGACACGCTGGTGCCCGTGGCCAAGGCCTACTCCGGGCTTGACGATGCCGAAATCCAGCGCCTGGACCGCTGGATCCGCAGCCACACCATCGAGCGCTTCGGTCCCGTGCGTTCGGTGGCGCCGCAGCAGGTGTTCGAACTGGCCTTCGAGGGGCTGGCACCCTCCCGGCGCCACAAGTCCGGTGTTGCCATGCGTTTTCCCCGGATCAGCCGCTGGCGCGAGGATCTTGCCCCGGGCGAGGCCGACACTCTGGACGACGTCAAGGCCATGCTGCCCTGACCGGAGGTCAGAACTGCAGGTTCACGCTGGCCGAGGCAATGCCGATCCGGTCCAGATCCACATCCACATCGCTGCCGTCCGCCCCTTCTGGGTCGGTGCGCAGCCGGGTGAACAGCTGCCGTACGCCCAGCTCCACGTGGACCGTCCGGGTGATCTCCACTATGGCGCCCGCTTGGACTGACAACCCGGGCATGGTGTCGATGCTGTTGTCGCCGTTCCAGCTCAGAGTGACCGCTCCGCCGCCGATACCGCCGTAAATCTGAAACTGCGGTGCGGCCCGCCAGAGGAAATCCTGATTCACCGTGAGCGAGGACATGAAGAAGTCGCTGCCGGGGATGATGGACCACTGGCCGTACAGGCGGGAGTTGGGACGCGCCATGCCCACGCGCAGCTGCAGCCCGATTTCGTCCTCGGTGCCCACGTCGAAGTTGTCGCGGTCATCGCTGTCGAAGTGCATGCGGTGCTGCCCCACACCCACGCCGAAAAAGGATTCCTCGGCCGAGGCGGTGGCCGGCAGCGCGAGGGGCGCCGCGACCATGAGCGTCAGCAGGGCCGGCCATGGCCGGCGGGTGGCTCGTTGTGCAGGCATGATCGCGTCTCCTTGTCAGAACCTGAAGTTCACACCGGCGTGGACCATTCGCACGTTGCGGACCTGGACCTTGCCGCCACGGCCGTTGGCGTCGAAGCGGCGACTGAGCTCTGTGTGTAGATAGCGGTAGCCGATCTCCACCTGGACGAGCTCCGTGACTTCGATCAGGCCGCCGCCGCGCACGCCGGCCACGTAGCTGCTGTCGCGCTCACCGCGGACGCCGAAGTTCTCGTCACCGCCGAACGGGTCGTCGCTGTTCCATTCGATGCGCCCGTACCCGCCGACGATGCCTACGTAGCCGGAGAACAGCCCACCGCCCGGGATGAGATAATCCAGCGATGCCATGGTGAGCCACAGCTCACCCTCATCGTAGTTGGTCCGCGCCAGTTCCACGTCGTAGCGTGCGGGGCGGCCCGTGCGTCCCAGCCGCAGCAGCGGGCCGTCGCTGAGGGTGTTCACGCCACTGCCGGCGTCGTCGCCGGCGCGCATGCGTGACTGCGCTGTAAAGCCGGCGATACCGGCGTACATGCGCCGGTCCACTTCCAGAGCCACGGCGCGTCCGTCCGCCACGCCGACGGCGGGCAACCCGAGCAGCAGCGCCAGGCCGGTGAGGAGCAGTTTTCCGTATCGGGTCATGGCCGGGGCTCGTCGATCCACGCTGCAGTGATTATGGAGGCATAATGCCACCCATGCGGCCCGAACACCCAATCCAGCGCTGGTTCGCCTCCCGTGACTGGGCGGTTTTCGACTTCCAGCGCGCGGCGTGGGATGCCTACCTGTCCGGGCGCAGCGGGCTGATCCACGCCCCCACCGGCACAGGCAAGACGCTGGCCGCGTGGTTCGGCCCCGTGCTGGAAGCGCTTCAGAACCCGCCGGTGGAGCCACCGCCGCTGACCGTCTTGTGGATCACGCCCCTGCGGGCGCTTGCCGCGGACACCACCGCTCACCTCGCAGAGACTGCCACCGAGCTGGGCCTGCCCTGGACCATCGAGCGCCGGACCGGAGACACCTCCAGTGCCACCCGCAGTCGCCAGCGCCGCCGCCTGCCCTCGGCGCTGGTGACCACCCCGGAAAGCCTGTCGCTGCAGTTAAGCTACAGCGACGCCCATGCGCGCTTTCGCCACCTGCGCTGCGTGGTGGTGGACGAGTGGCACGAGCTCATGGGCAGCAAGCGGGGTGTCCAGCTGGAGCTCTGCCTGGCGCACCTGCGCACGCTTTGCCCCGGGCTGCAGACGTGGGGGTTGTCGGCGACGCTGGGGAATCTGGACGAGGCTCGGGAGGTGCTGCTGGGTCCGGATCAGTCCGGCGACCTGATCCAGGGCTTGCTGCCGAAGCGTACCGCCATCGACGCCGTGATCCCGGAGCGCATGGAACGCTTCCCCTGGGCCGGCCACCTGGGGACGAACCTGGTCCACGATGTGCTGGCAGCACTGGACCGGGCCGACACCAGCCTGTTGTTCACCAATACGCGCTCTCAGGCGGAGCTCTGGCACCAGGCGCTCCTGCAGGCCCGGCCGGACTGGTTCGACCAGATTGCGCTCCACCACGGATCGCTGGACCGCAGTGTCCGCGATCAGGTGGAGGTGTGGCTCCGGGCCGGTGCTATCCGCTGCGTGGTTGCCACCTCCAGCCTGGACCTGGGGGTCGACTTCACCCCGGTGGACCAGGTGCTCCAGGTAGGCAGCCCCAAGGGCGTGGCGCGGCTCGTCCAGCGCGCCGGCCGCAGCGGCCACCAGCCCGGCGCGGAGAGTGCAGTGCTGTGCGTGCCGACCCACGCCTTCGAACTGGTGGAGATCGCCGCCGCACGGGATGCGGCAGTGGCCGGGGAGGTGGAGGCGCGACCGCCTTTGCGGGGCTGTCTCGACGTGCTGGTGCAGCATCTGGTGACGCTTGCCCTGGGGCCGGGGTTTACCGATGCCGCTCAGCTGGCGGAGGTGCGCGCCACCCACGCCTACGCCGGCCTTTCCGAGCGACAGTGGCGCTGGTTGCTGGATTTCATCACCACCGGCGGCAGCACGTTCAAGGCGTATCCGCAGTACCGGCGGGTCGAGCGCGACGGCGATGTTTTCCGCGTGACCGATGCCACCATCGGTCGCCGACACCGCATGGCCGTGGGCACCATCACGGCCGACAGCATGGTGCGCGTGAAGTACCAGCGTGGCGGTCTCATCGGCTTCGTGGAGGAGGCGTTCATTGCCCGCCTCAAGCCCGGCGAGCAGTTCCTGTTCAGCGGCCGGGCGCTGGAACTGGTCCGTGTACGCGACATGACCGCGCAGGTCCGCAGCGCCAGAGGGCGCACGCGCGCCGTGCCGCGCTGGATGGGCGGGCGGATGCCCTTGTCCACGCGGCTCGCCGACGGTGTCGGCGCCCGCCTGGAGCAGGCGCGGGACGGCCATTACCACGGCCTGGAAATGACAGCCGTAAGGCCGGTGCTGGAAGCCCAGCGCAGTGCATCGGCCCTGCCCGGGCGGGATGAACTGCTGGTGGAGCGCATCCGCTCCAGGGAAGGGCAGCATCTGTTCGTCTACCCCTTTGCCGGGCGCCTGGTTCACGAGGCGCTGTCGGCGCTGGTCGCGTGGCGGCTCACGCGGGAAGCGCCCGCCACGTTCGGCTTCTCCATGAACGATTACGGCTTCGAGCTGGTCTCCCGGCGGTTGCCGGAGGTGGACGGCGACGTGCTCGCCAGAGTGCTCTCGCCGGACAGTCTGGAAGCGGATCTGCGCGCCAGTCTCAACGCCGCGGAGATGGTGCGCCGCCACTTCCGCGAGATCGCCCGCATTGCCGGCCTGGTGTTCGAGGGCTATCCCGGGCGGGGCAAGTCCACGCGCCAGGTCCAGGCGTCCAGCGGGCTGATCTTCGACGTGCTGCACCGGTATGATGCGGACCACCCGCTGCTGGCTCAGGCCGAGCAGGAAGTGCTGGAGAGTCAGCTGGAGCTGGGGCGGTTGCGCGACCTGCTTCGTGGCCTACAGGCGCGGCGCCTGCTGCTGACCCGCCCCCGCCGCCTGACGCCCCTGGCCTTCCCGCTGTGGGTCAGCCGCGTGCAGTCGCGGGTGAGTTCCGAAGACTGGCAGACACGTGTCCAGCGCATGTTGGGCCAACTGGAGCGCCAGACCCCTGATGCCTGATACGGCCGCCGAACACCATGTCCCGCCGCCTGGCGCAGTCTGCTGCCGTGCGGCCGGCGAGCGGCTCTGGCTGCTGCCCGGCCGCGCCCTGGTGTGGCCCCGTCGCCGTACCCTTGTGATCGCCGATCCGCACTTCGGCAAGGGTGGGGTGTTCCGGCGCCGGGGGGTGCCCGTCCCCGCTGGCGGCACCGATGCCGACCTTCAGCGGCTGTCGCTGCTGCTGGAGCGCACCGGCGCGGAACGGCTGCTGGTCCTGGGCGACTTCTTCCACGGGCGGCCGGAGGCGGGAGAACCCTGGCTCGACCGGTTCACGGCCTGGCGGCAGGCCCATGGTGCGCTCACGGTCACGGTGGTTGCGGGCAACCACGATCGCCACGCCGGCGCCCCGGATCCGGCCTGGGCACTGGACTGGCACCATCATCCGCTGGCGGAGCCGCCGTTCCTGCTGGCCCACGAGCCTGTTGCCGCACCGGTGAGCGGTTATGTGCTCGCCGGGCATCTGCATCCGGTGTGGACACTGGGCGGTGGCGGTGACCGGCTGCGCGTGCCGGTGTTCTGGTTCGGGGCGTCCGGCGGGGTACTGCCCGCGTTCGGGGGCTTCACCGGTGGCATGGCCGTGCGTCCGGCCCCCTGTGACCGGCTTTACGCGGCGGGCGAGGAGGCAGTGGTGGATTGTGGCGTCAGCGCGCGCTGATCATCTGCTGTATCCAGCCGAGCCGGGCGTTGCCCACCGACAGCGCCAGCGTGCCTTCGCCGTGGACCAGCCAGCGGAGCGTCTGGCGGTGACCACTCCCCGCGGAGCGCTGGAACCAGGGCATGTGCCGCATGGCGCCGGCGCCGTTGCCCCAGCCCTCCAGGTGCCCCAGATCGCGGCGGGCGTCGGTCGGGGCCGCCAGCCGGCAGTCGCGCGGGTTCAGTTCCGCCAGCACGCCGTGGTTCCAAGGCAGCGTCTCGCCAGACGGGATCCCGGCGGTCGACAGGTAGCCGTGGTTTGCAATGGTCGCACTGACCTCGAACAGCTGCGCGTCGAGGCAGCTGACCACCACCTCTTCAATCACCAGCCGTGGCAGCAGCGCTGCGACCCGAAGCCAGTAGCCGGCGACGCTCTCGCAGAGAGCCGGCAGTGATTCGGGCGGTGGGTTCCAGGTGCCGATCACCGGGTCGGTTCCGCCCACTTCCACCGCGCCGAGCTGCGGGTGGTGCAGCGGTGTCCAGTGGGAGAAGATGCGTCCCTGGTTGTAGTCCCGGTCCCAGTGCGCCAGGCGTTGTAGGTCGTCACGGTCGAGCGCCGTGTAGTGATCCACGAACCGTGCAGGGGTGGGCATGTCCAGCCGCCGGAACAGGTCCCAGAGCTCGCAGGCCACGGCCAGACAGCCGCGCTGATGGTAGGCGAAGTCCACCAGGTCCCCGCGCAGGGGCTGTTCCGGCTCGTAGGTGAACTGTTCGTAGCTGCTGACCGTGGGGTAGCCGGTGAACGTGGCGGCCCAGTCCGCCAGCTGCCGGTAGAGGCGCCGGTCGCCCGGGTGCATGTGCGCATCCGCCTGCGTACCCAGGGGGCGGATGAACACGCCGCCGAAAGTATGCAGGTTGAGCCAGGCGAAGATGTTGGGATGGTTCTCCGCGAACCGCATGACCGCGGCGGTCTCCGGCTCGCTTCCCGGGAATGCACCGGCTCCGGTCTGCTGATCTTCGGGTCGCCAGTCCCACGGGAAATTGCGGTTGAGATCGGCGGTATTCACCAGCGGGTCGGCGTCAGGGATGGTCTCGCCGTCGAACCCGATGATCTCCCCTTCGGGGTAGAGACGGAACCACGGCGGCGGATCGTCGATCTGCCGTGGCAGCATCAGGCCGGGACAATCCGGGGCTGCAACGAAATCACCGGCGGCATCGGGGATACGCATGCAGCGGCAGCAGCCGTCGCCGTTCATGTCTCGGGGCTGCCACCAGGACGCGTGGCCGGTGGTGTCCTGGCGTCGCGGGACGGAGCGCACGAATCCGCCGCGCTCGAGCACGGCCTCGGCTCCGTCGGGAGAAAGGCGTGGGGCGACGTACAGGTGGATGTCGCGAAGCGCTTCCAGCAGCGGAGCCGGGAGTTCGGCAGCAGCGTTGGCAGGCTCCACGTGGACCCGTAGCAACGCCTCCGCAATGGCCAGGGCGACACTGGAGGTGGCCAGTTCGGTGCCATGCATGTTGCCGTCCACCCATACGGCGGGTCGCCGCCTGCCCGGATCGCGGCCGATCTCCAGTAGCCAGATCTCGCGGCCGTCGCCGCTGGTTCCGAGGCTGTGAAGGGTGGCGACTTCGGGGTAGGTCTCTGCCCAGGCCCGCAGCTGCGATGTCAGCTCGGCGAAGCGCAGGTAGCGGTGACGGAAACCCTGGTTGACGGAGTCGATGGCGGCCATGGGCGCATCCGGAGACAGCCGCGGGGTGCGGATTCACCGCTTGTATAGTCCATCCACCGGGGGTTGTCAGCGCGCCGGGATGATCTCCGAGAGCGTTTCGGCGGTGCGCTCTCGGGCAAGGCGGATGAAGGCGTCGATGAACGGCTTGTCCCTGTCTTCGGAGCGGACCGCCGCATATAGGGTACTCCAGAGCCCGTTCTCCCCCAGAGGGCGGGCGTGGACGCTGGCCTGATCCTGGTACTCGCGCAGCGCCCAGTTCGGCAGCGCGGCAACACCGCGGCCGTTGGCGACGAGCTGCACGAGCATGACGGTCAGCTCCGCCGTGCGACGCTCGGCAGGCTCCAGCCCGGCGGGCTCCAGAAAGCGGCTGAAGATGTCCAGCCGGTCGGGGCAGACGGGGTAAGTGATCAGGACCTGGTCGGTGAGGTCCTCTGGCGTGATCCAGTCGCGCCCGGCCAGGGGTGACTGCCGTCCCACCGCCAGCAGCATCTCGTAGCGGAATAGCGGCACGTACGTGAGGCCGCTCAGATCCTCTTCAGGGTCCGAGGTGATGACCAGATCCACGTCACCACGATAGAGAGCGGGCAGCGGATGGAAGCTGAAGCCCATGGACAGGTCCAGCTCCACCCCGGGCCAGTCGGGGCGATACCGATCGAGGGTGGGCATCAGCCACTCGAAGCAGCTGTGGCACTCCACGGCCATGTGCAGCCGCCCGTGCTGGCCGTCGCCAGTGTGGCGGAGCTCGCCCTCGGCGCGCTCCACTTCCGGGACGATCCGCTGCGCCAGCTGCAGCAGCTTCTGCCCGGCCGGCGTCCAGCGAAGCGGCCGGGAACGCCGGAAGAACAGCGGCGTGTCAAAGTGGTCCTCGAGGCTGCGAAGCTGGTGCGACAGCGCCGACTGGGTGATGTGCAGCGTCTGCGCGGCAGCCGACAGGTTGCCATTCTCGTGGATGGCGAGCAGGGCCCGGAGATGTCGGAGATCCAGAAACATGAATATGTCTCATGTTCGTGATGATGAATGCGAGATTGTTTCACCCTTTGATCTGACAAACAATACTCCTGAGCTCTGAGGGGCCGCCCGTACCCCATGGGCTCATGAGGAATGATCAGTTCCTTGTCCACCGTCCTGTGGCCGGGTCACCTTGCAATGACCCGGCCCGTTTTTTACACTCCCGCCTCATCGTTATCGCGGGTGTAGCTCAGTGGTAGAGCACAACCTTGCCAAGGTTGGGGTCGTGGGTTCGAATCCCATCACCCGCTCCAGATTCCCGACGCGCCCCGAGGGGGTTACCCTCGGGGCGTTTGTCGTTTGGGAGGTGTAACGTGTCCGACCCCGAGACGCACCGGTTGACCATTGGAACCGTCTCTCGCGACCTGCCGCTGATGGAGGTGGCCCCCGGTCTGCGGATCGCAGTGCTCAACACCCTTGGCGACACGGAGCTGGTGGAAACCGCCGCCACTCTGCTGGCGGGGCGGCTGGCCGCCCACGACTACGACACTCTGGTAACGCCCGAAGCCAAGAGCATCCCGCTCATCCACGCCCTGTCGGTGCGCACCGGTCACCCCTACGTGGTGTTGCGCAAGAGCTGGAAGCCGTACATGGGGGATGCCCTGCGCGCCACGACCCGGTCCATCACCACCGGCAGCGAACAGACCCTGTATCTCGACGCCAAGGACCGCCAGCTGGTGGAGGGCAAGCGGGTGGTGCTGGTGGATGACGTGATCAGCACCGGCTCGACGCTGGCCGGCATGGAAGAGGTCATGGCCCTGGCCAGTGCCAGTGTCGCGGCCCGGGCTGCCATCTGTACCGAGGGCGATGCCGGCGAGGGTGCAATCGCGCTGGCGCACCTGCCTCTGTTTCCGGGAGCGTAGCTCGGCCTTACCCCACCGGCATCCACGCGATCAACAACGGCAGCAGAAAGGCGGTGATGAGACCGGCAAGGCTGAGGCCCAGCCCGGCAAAGGCGCCGGCGGTGGCGCTGATGCTGAACGCTTGAGCCGTGCCCAGTCCGTGGGCCGTGAGCCCCATGGCGAACCCCTTCACGGCATCATCGCGAATCCGCATGAGGCGGATGATGGCCGGGGCCATGATGCAGCCGAGACTGCCGGTGATAAGCACCAGGGCGGCGGTGAGCGAGGGCAGGCCGCCCAGTTGTTCGGCCACACCCATGGCGATGGGTGAGGTGACGGATTTTGGTGCCAGGGACATCAGGCTGGCCGGGCTGCCGCCCAGCACCGCGCCGACGGCGATGGCGGACAGTGCGGCCACCGTGGTGCCGGTGATGCCGGCCACCAGCAGTGGAGCGAGCCAGTCGCGGATCTGCCGGCGGTGGTCGTACAGAGGGATGGCCAGTGCCACGGTGGCGGGGCCGAGCATGAAATGGATGAACTGGGCACCCTCGAAGTAGGTGTCGTAGTCGGTGTCGGTGAGCAGTAGAATGCCGATCAGCAGCCCCATGGACAGCAACACCGGGTGTAGCGCGGGGCTGCCGCCGAGGCGGCGGTTCAGCCAGGTGCTGAACAGGAACACCAGCAGCGTCATGGTCAGCCAGAGCTGCGGCGAGGTGGCCAGATAGACCCAGATGTCGGTGAGCTCTTCCGTGACCATGGTGCGCCTCAGGAGCGGCCACGGCGCTGGCGCATGGCAAGCATGGCACGCAGCGCCAGCATGGTGGCGATCAGGGTCAGCGCCGTGCTCACCACCAGCGCCACGCTGATGGCCAGCCAGTCTCTGGCGATGAGCTGGAAATGGGCCATCATGCCGACTCCGGCCGGTACGAACAGCAACGCCAGGTAGCGGAGCAGGGTCTCGCTGACGGTGCGCAGCCCCGTCGGCGGAGCACCGAACCAGATCAGTCCGCCGAGCAGCAGCACCATGCCCACCACCGGGCCGGGGACGGGGAGCCCGGCGAGCTGCACCAGCACTTCCCCGGCCAACTGGCAGCCGAGAATGATGGCCAGCCCGTTGAGGATGTTCACGGGGCGCCCCGCAGGCTGATGCGCCGCCAGCCCCGTTCACGGGCGGTGGCATCCAGCGTGTCGTCCGGGTCCACCGCCACCGGATGATCCACCCGGTGGAGGAGTGGCAGGTCGTTGTGGGAATCGCTGTAGAAGTAGCTCCCGCGCAGGGTGTCGTCCCGTTTCTGCAGCCACTTCTCGAGTGCGTCAACCTTGCCGCTGCCGAACGTGATCGGACCGATGATCTCGCCGGTGTACTGGCCGTTGCGCCATTCCGGGGTGGACGCCAGCAGGGCGTCCACCTGGAACAGGTCGGCGATGGGCGCCGTGATGAACCGGTTGGTGGCGGTAATGATGAGCGTTCGGTCGCCCTGTTCGGCGTGCCGCTGCACCAGGTCGACCCCTTCCGGCAGGACCAGCGGGCGAATCCATTCGCGCACGAACTCCTGCCGCCAGGCGTCGAGCTGCTCCGGCGCGTGGCGGGTCAGCGGCTCCAGCGCGAACCGCAGATACGCCCGCGGGTCCAGGGTGCCTTCAAGGTACTGCTGGTAGAAACGGTCGTTCGCCGCGTCGTATTCTGGGCCGTCGACGATGCCGCGTCTTACCAGAAAGCGGCCCCACAGGTGGTCGCTGTCCCCGCGGAGCAGGGTGTTGTCGAGGTCGAATATTGCGAGCGCCATGACGTGTCCGTTGGTTCGGGTCCAGAGATTGATGCCGCACCGCCCGTGGGGCTGGGCCGCCGTATGGCACAGTTTGCCGGTTCTTGATGGTTTGTGGAACAATGCCGAGTATCAACCCGAACATTGGAATAATTTCTAAGTGATTGATTCGGATGGATTCAGGGCAAACGTCGGCATTATCCTCTGTAACGGGGAGGGGCGGGTGTTCTGGGGGCGCCGAATCGGTCAGAACGCCTGGCAGTTTCCGCAGGGAGGCATCAAACGGAACGAGTCGGCGGAGGAGGCGCTGTTCCGGGAGCTGCACGAGGAGGTCGGGCTGCTGCCGGAGCATGTTCAGCTGATCGGGGCTACCTCCGGATGGTTGCGTTACCACCTGCCGCGTCATCTCGTGCGTCGGCACCAGCGGCCGGTCTGTGTCGGGCAGAAGCAGCAGTGGTTCCTGCTGCGCCTGACCGGGGGTGACGGTGTGGTCCGCCTGGACGTCAGCGAGACCCCGGAGTTCGATGACTGGCGGTGGGTCGATTACTGGCGGCCGGCCAGGGATGTGGTGTTCTTCAAACGCCACGTCTACCGCAAGGCGCTGCACGAGCTGGAGCCGTTACTGTTTCCCGACGCGGCGGCGAAGGCGCCGGACGCGGCGCGTCGCTGACCACCTGTTGGCCGGGCATGGGTATCCGGCATGGGACAAGCGTCCGCCTTCCTGTAATCTTGCACCAACCAACCATGCGAACCGACCGGCACGGGTCCGGGGCGGTTTCGCGGGCGCGACTGAGACGAACGGCATGCTCCAGACCCTTCACAGCATCATCCAGGAGGTCAATGCGGCCCGCGGGCTGCAGCATGCGCTGAATATCATCGTCAAGCGCGTGGCCGATACCACCAATGTGGACGTGTGTTCCGTCTATCTGGTGGACCAGGACACCCAGGAATACGTGCTGATGGCCACCCGAGGATTGAATCCAGACGCGGTGGGACAGGTGCGCCTGCGCTTCGACGAGGGCCTAGTGGGGCTGGTGGGCGAGCGCAAGGAGCCGCTGAATCTGGAGAATGCCGAGGCCCATCCGCGCTTTCGCTATTTCCCGGAGACCGGTGAGGAGAAGTTCCACTCCTTCCTGGGTGCCCCGATCATCCATTTTCGCCGCCTGCTGGGCGTGCTGGTGGTGCAGCAGACCGCCCGCCGACGGTTCGGCGAAGAAGAGGTGGCGTTCATCGTCACCATGGCGGCGCAGCTCTCCGGCGCCATTGCCCACAGCGAGGCCAGTGGCGGTGAATCCAGCGGCGGGTTGCCGACGCCGTTGCCGGTGACGCGCCGGGCCCTGGAGGGGGTTCCGGGGGCGCCGGGGGTGGCTTTCGGCCGCGCCATGGTGGCCTACTCGCCGGCGGATCTGTTCGCCGTGCCCGACCGCGCCGTCGAGGATGCGGAGGGCGAGGTGGCGGCGTTCCGGGCAGCGCTCAAGGCTGTCCGCGCCGAGGTGCAGGACCTGGCCGATCGCCTCGCGGACGCCATTTCGTCGGACGAGCACATGATGTTCGATGTCTACCTCAAGATGCTCGACAGCGAGAGTCTCGTGGAGGGCACCGAGCAGCGCATTCTTGAGGGCAACTGGGCCTGCGGCGCCTTGCGCGACAGCATTGCCCAATACGTCAGCGTCTTCGACGAGATGGAAGACCCCTACCTGCGGGAGCGCGCCAGCGACATCCGCGACGTGGGACGGCGCATTCTCATGCGCCTGCAGATGGACAGTGGCGATACACGCTCGGTCCCCGAGGGCACGGTTCTGGTTGGTGAGGAGATCAGCGCCTCGCAGCTGGCGGAGATTCCCACGGAGCGGCTGGTGGGCGTGGTGACCGCGCGCGGATCCGGCAACTCCCATGTGGCCATTCTCGCCCGCGCCCTGAATATCCCCGCAGTCATGGGCGTCGCCGAGCTGCCCGTGGGTCGGCTCGAGAACAAGCAGCTCATCGTCGACGGCTACAGCGGTCGCGTGCATATCGACCCGGACAAGCGGGCACAGAAGGAGTACCGGCGTCTGCTGCGCGAGGACGCGGAGCTCTCCCGCGATCTGCAGACCCTGCGCGACGAGCCGGCCCGCACGCCCTGTGGCTTTCCCATGGGTCTGTATGCCAACACCGGCCTGATGTCGGACATCACGTCGTCGCTGGCCAGCGGCTGTGACGGTATCGGCCTGCACCGCACCGAGTTCCCGTTCATGGTGCGCGAGCGGTTTCCGGGGGAAGACGAGCAGACCGTAGTCTACCGGCAGGTGCTGGAGCCGTTCGTGCCACGCCCGGTGGTGCTGCGCACGCTGGACGTGGGCGGTGACAAGCCGCTGCCCTATTTCCCGGTCCGCGAGGAGAACCCGTTTCTCGGCTGGCGTGGTATCCGTTTGACCCTGGACCACCCCGAGATCTTTCTTACCCAGCTGCGGGCCATGCTGCGGGCCAATGCGGATTGCGGCAATCTGCGCATTCTCCTCCCCATGATCAGTCGGGTGCAGGAGGTGGATGAAACCCGCGTGTTGCTGGACCGGGCCCGCGAGGAGCTGGCGGAAGAGGGGCTGGAGGTGGCCATGCCCCCGCTCGGGGTGATGGTGGAGGTGCCGTCGGCGGTATACCAGGCGGACAGCCTGGCCCGGCGCGTGGACTTCCTCTCCATCGGCAGCAACGACCTCACTCAGTACCTGCTGGCGGTGGATCGCAACAACTCGCGGGTGGCCGGCCTCTACGACGAGCTTCACCCCGCGGTGCTGCAGGCGGTACGCCAGGTGGTGGAGGCGGGCGAGCGCAATAACTGCCATGTGAGTGTCTGTGGTGCCATGGCCGGTGATCCGGCGTCCGCCATTCTGTTGCTGGGGCTTGGCGTCCACGGCCTGAGCATGAGCGTCTCGAGCCTCCTGAAGGTGAAGTGGGTGATTCGCAGTTTTACCCGCCAACAGGCGACCTCGCTGCTCGAAGAGGCGCTGACGCTGGAGAATCCCGCCGACGTGCGACGCCTGCTGAACCGCGCCTTGGAGCAGGCCGGCCTCGGTGGTCTGGTCCGTGCCGGCAAGTAATTCCTCCCGTTGGCAATAGGAATCGTTCTCGTTCCAATTGACAATCAGTCGCATTTGCATTCAGACTGAACGCAATCAACGGGAGGGTTCTCATGTACGTCTGCCTTTGCCGCGCCATCACAGATCACGATATCCGACGTGCCGTTGCCGGTGGCGCGCGCACCATGCGTGAACTGCGCCAGGAGCTGGGCGTCTGCAGCTCCTGTGGCCGCTGCGGCCCGGAGGCGCGGGAGATCCTCAGTGAGGCATGCGCGAACGTGAGTGCAACCGCTGTCCATATCGATCTTCCCGCCATGGAGCCCGGCGCCCCCGCCTGGCAGACCGCCTGAGCCGCGGTCCATCCCCGGTGACGGTCCGCTCCGGGGTCCCATACCATCCGGTTCTTGTATTACACTGAGCCCAGCGCGACAGGCGTGGCAGCGTGCCTGTGCAGATGCTCAACCAGATGGAGCCGTCTCATGAAGGGTGATGCGAAGGTCATCAAGTTCCTGAACAAGGTCCTCTACAACGAACTGACGGCGATCAACCAGTACTTCCTTCACTCGCGGATGCTCAACGACTGGGGGCTGGAAAAGCTCGGTGCCAGCGCGTACGACACCTCCATCAAGGAAATGAAGCATGCGGACAAGCTCATCGACCGCATTCTGTTCCTGGAAGGCATGCCCAACCTGCAGGACCTGGGCAAACTGCTCATCGGCGAAGACGTGAAAGAGGTCCTGGAGTGCGACCTGCGGATGGAGGAGCGCACCTGCCCCGAACTGCGTGATGCCATCGAGTATGCCGAGTCGGTGGAGGATTACGTCACGCGCGATCTGCTGGCGGAAATCCTCGCGGACGAAGAGGAGCACCTGGATTTCCTCGAGACCCAGCTTGACCTGATCGAGCGGGTGGGGCTGAAGAACTACCAGCAGTCCCAGGTCTGGGCGGACGACTAGATGTATTGACTGGCGCCAGGGCGGCGGGTCAGAACGGCTTGACCACCGCCAGAACGATGATGGCGACAAGCCCGAACACGGGCACTTCGTTGAATACCCGGTACCAGCGGTGGCCTCGGGTATTGCGGTCCTCCCGGAACGCTGCGACGAGACGCCCGCACCAGATGTGATACCCCACCAGAAGCGTCACCAGCAGCAGTTTCGCGTGCATCCAGCCCTGCTGGAGCCAGAACGGGTTGAGTACCAGCAGCCAGATGCCGAGGGCGATGGTGACTACGGCGCTCGGCGTCATGATGCCGCGATAGAGCTTGCGCTCCATGACCTTGAAACGCTCCCGACCCGCCGGATCGTCCTCCGCCATGGCGTGGTAGACGAACAGCCGCGGTAGATAGAAGATGGCGGCGAACCAGGTCACCATCGCGATCAGATGAAACGCCTTGATCCAGAGATAGCCCATGCTCAGGAGCCGGGGCTGTCCAGTGCGGCGACCTGATCCGCCGGCAACAGGCCGGCGATGCGTTCGCGCATGCGGTCCATGTCCACCATGCCCAGGCGCTGGCTCAGGATCTTGCCGTCTGGCCCGATCAGGAAGGTGGTCGGTGTCAGGCGCACATCGCCGAATGCGCGCGCAATGCTGCCGTCGCGGTCCAGGGCGATGGTATAGGGCATGTCCCGATCCTCGACCATGGCGCGCACCTGTGATTCGGGGTCGTACTCCATGGCGACGGCGATCAGCTCCAGCCCTTGGTCGCCGTAGTCCTCGTACAGCGCTTTGAAATGCGGGATCTCGCGGACACATTCCGGGCAGGTGGTGGCCCAGAAGGCCACGATCACGGGCTTGCCACGGAGGTCGCCGAGCGTGAAGCGCTCGCCATCAAGCGTCTCGACGCGCACTTCCGGGGCGCGTTCCCCCTGCCAGGGAGCCACCCAGACGACGGCGGCGGTCGCCACGACCACCACGAACAACAGGATGAACCACACGTCTTTTCGCTTCGTCATGGAGATTCGCCACGCCTCGGGAGTACGGACGCATAGTCTACCGCCGCGCCCGATGCCGGGGCTACCGGCATTGCCGGAGCGGCCGTGGCCCGCTCGCTGGAAGCCTGCGCGGGAGGCGCGTAAAATCGGGAAGCTGGATAAAGGCGCGGCCGGATCACGCACGCCCGCGCCCGGGCATCGCGACTGGAGTGGACATGATTACGATTGGCATTGTCGGCGGCACGGGGTATACCGGTGCCGAACTGCTGCGGCTTCTCGCCGGCCATCCGCACGCGGAGGTGCGCGTCATCACTTCGCGGGGCAATGCCGGTACGCGCGTCGATGCCATGTTTCCGGGGCTCCGCGGTGCGGTTGATCTGACCTTTTCGGAACCGGATGTCGCGGAGCTCGCCGCCTGCGATCTGGTGTTCTTTGCGACACCCAACGGGACGGCCATGCAGATGGTCCCGGAACTGCTTGATGCCGGCACGCGGGTCATCGATCTGGGTGCCGATTTTCGCCTCAAGGATGCGGCGTCCTGGGAGGCGTGGTACGGGATGGCCCACGCATGCCCCGAGCATCTTGCCGATGCCGTGTACGGGTTGCCCGAGATCCACCGCGCGGGCATCCGCGAGGCGCGCCTGGTGGCAAACCCGGGGTGTTATCCCACGGCGGTCGCTCTCGGCTGGCTGCCGCTGGTGGATGCGGGGCTGGTCAGCCTCGATGCCCTGGTCGCGGACTGCAAGTCCGGCGTCTCCGGGGCGGGGCGCAAGGCGCAGGTGCCGACGCTGTTCGGTGAGGCCAACGAGAACTTCCGCGCCTATGGTGCCAGCGGCCATCGGCACCTCCCCGAGATCCGGCAGACGCTGGAGATGATTGCGGGGGGCCCGGTTGGACTCACGTTCGTACCCCATCTGGTGCCCATGACCCGCGGCATGCAGGCCAGTCTGTACGCGCCGCTCGACGGCTCTGCCGTGGATCTTCAGGGCCTCTACGAGGCGCGTTATGCGGAGGAGCCGTTCGTGGACGTATTGCCTCCCGGCAGTCACCCCGAGACGCGGACGGTGCGCGGCACCAACCTGTGCCGGATTGCCGTGCACCAGCCCCAGGACGGCCGTACCGCCATCGTGTTCTCGGTGATCGACAACCTCACCAAGGGCGCAGCCAGTCAGGCGGTGCAGAACATGAACCTGATGTGCGGCCTCGACGAAACCGCCGGCCTGGGCGGTGTGGCGGTTCTGCCGTGAGGCTTGCCCGAAGTTGACGGTTTCGCGCGCTGCGGGGACAATACAGTTGCAGGTATTCCGTTCTACCGGAGAGAGAATCCATGGCTGAAGCAGCATTTGAGCAGGACGATGCGCCGCTGGTCTTCACCGACAGCGCGGCGAACAAGGTGCGTGAACTGCTTGATGAGGAAAACAACGACGCGCTGAAACTGCGGGTGTACGTTGCCGGGGGTGGCTGCTCGGGATTTCAGTACGGCTTCACCTTCGACGAGAACACGGATGATGGCGATGCCGCCATGGAGAAGAACGGCGTCACCCTCGTGGTTGATCCCATGAGCGTCCAGTACCTGATGGGCGCCGAGATCGACTACGTGGAAGGTATCGAAGGGGCGCAGTTCGTTATCCGTAACCCCAACGCCACGACCACCTGCGGGTGCGGCTCCTCGTTCGGGGTCTGAGCCCAAGGTCGGTTCTGTTCATTTTTCGGGCGATCCGGGATGGATCGCCCCCAGTGGTACCCGGGACCCGGCGCCCGTCACCGAAGGCAGATTCCCGGGGCGCCCCGCCAGAGCCTCCCTCGCCAGCCATGCAAACCCGGCCGCTTCCACCCAGTCCGCGGGTATTCCGTGGGCGTCCGTCGTATCCACGAACATGCCCGGCAGAGCGGCCTGAAGGCGCCGCATCAAGTCTCCGTTGCGCGCGCCGCCCCCACAGATCAGTGCCCGTGATGCGGTCGGCAAGCTGTCGCGAATGCCCGCAGCGATCGTCTCGGCGGTGAGCTGGGCGAGGGTGGCCTGGACCGTCTCCGGGTCGTAACCGGACAGATCTGCGGCGGCCAGCCAATCGTCATTGAAGTAGTCGCGACCCGTGCTCTTGGGCGGCTTGCGGGAGAAATAGGCATCCGCGAGCAGGCGGGCGAGCAGTTCGTCCGACACTTCCCCGGCGCCGGCCCATGTGCCGTCCTGATCGTATGTGCCGCCCTGGTGGCGGGCGTACCAACTGTCCAGGAAAACGTTCCCGGGGCCGGTGTCGAAACCCCTGATACCGTCGGCGCCGGGGGTGCTGGGCAGTCTCGTCACATTCGCCATGCCGCCGATGTTCGCGACGATGCGGTCCTCGTCCGTGGTATGGAAGAATGCCTGGTGGAACAACGGGGCGAGAGGCGCGCCCTGGCCGCCCGCCGCCAGATCCCGTCGGCGGAAGTCGGCGACAACGGTGATGCCTGTCCGTTGAGCGATCCGGTGCGGGTCGCCGATCTGCAGGGTGCTAGGTGCCGGCGCATCCGGTGCATGCCACAGGGTCTGCCCGTGACTGCCGATGGCGGCCACGTCGGCGGTGGCCACGCCGGCCTTCTCCAGCAAGGTCGTGATAACCGCTGCGAAGACTTCGCCCAGCTCGGCGTCCAGGCCCATGATCTCGCTCAGTGGCGAGGCGCCACTGACGGCCATCAGGCGCTCGCGCACGGCAGTGTCATGTGCGGCGCTGTGCGTGGCCACGAGGCGCGGGATGTCCTCGGTGAAATCCATCAGGACGGCGTCGATGCCGTCCATGCTGGTGCCTGTCATCAGTCCTGCGTAAAACACCCCCGGCACGGCATCCCCCTTGTGGCATTGGGTTCGGTCTGTCCCCGCATGATACCGGCTTTGTCGCGGCGGTGTTCCGCGCTGATGCGGTGACGTCTACGCCCAGCCTGTTAGAATTCCGCGCTTCGGAAGGCGTTCTTCCGGCGCGCCGCACTGCTGTGGCGAGCCGGGCCAAGCGCCTCGTCTACTCCGGGAGAGAAACGGCATGGTCGATGTGGATGGCGCCCTGGCAGAACTGCGCCGGGGTACGGAAGAGATACTGGTTGAAAACGAGCTGCGCGAGCGCCTGGCGGCCGACCGACCCCTGCGGATCAAGGCGGGTTTCGACCCCACGGCACCCGATCTCCATCTGGGGCACACAGTGCTGATCAACAAGCTGCGCCAGTTCCAGGACCTGGGGCACGAGGTGCTGTTCCTCATCGGTGACTTTACCGGCATGATCGGCGACCCCAGCGGGAAGAGTGCGACTCGCAAGCCGCTCACGGAAGAGGAGGTGGCCGCGAACGCGCAGACTTACCGCGAGCAGGTGTTCCGCATTCTCGACCCGGAGCGCACCCAGGTTGTTTTCAACTCCACATGGATGAGCCGTTTTTCGGCAACGGACATGATCCAGCTCTCCGCGCGCTACACGGTGGCGCGGATGCTGGAGCGGGATGACTTCCACAAGCGCTACCATGCAGGCCAGTCCATCGCCGTGCACGAGTTCCTCTATCCGCTGATACAGGGTTACGACTCCGTGGAGCTCAAGGCCGATGTCGAGCTCGGCGGTACCGACCAGAAGTTCAACCTTCTGGTGGGGCGGCATCTGCAGCACGCCTATGGTCAGCCGTCACAGGTTGTCATGACCGTCCCCATTCTCGAGGGTCTGGACGGTGTGCAGAAGATGTCCAAGTCCCTGAACAACTACGTCGGAATCAAGGAGCCGCCCGACGAGATGTTCGGCAAACTCATGTCCGTGTCCGACGACCTCATGTGGCGGTACTTCGAACTGCTCAGTCTGCGCTCCGGTCCGGAAGTGGATGCCCTGCGCGCAGAAGCCGATGCCGGACGCAATCCACGAGACATCAAGGTGCTCCTGGCCGAGGAATTGGTGGAGAGGTTCCACGACCGCGACGCTGCCACCCGGGCGAGGCAGACGTTCGAGGACCGGTTCCGGAGAGGTGCACTCCCGGAGGACATGCCCGAGGTCAGCGTCTCCGCCCGGGGCGGGGCCGTACCGATTGCGACGCTGTTGCGGATGGCCGGGCTCGTTGACTCCAGCAGCGACGGTCAGCGCATGGTCAAGCAGGGGGCCGTCCGCATCGACGGCGAACGCATTGAGGATACAGGGGCCAGCATCCCCGCCGGTGGCGTGCATGTGGTGCAGGTGGGTAAGCGTCGGTTCGCCCGCGTGACGGTTGTTGAAGAAAACGCTTGACGCCTGAGCTGTGATCCATAGAATACGCATCTCTTCACGGCACAGCGCCGCTTCGGCGGCTCCCGCGAAGAGCTGAAAACAAGCGTTGACGCCACGGTGAGATGCTCTATACTCGCCGCCTCCAACGCCCGGAAGCAGTACATCGGGCAGGTTGAAAAAAGGTGTTGACGGGGCGCTAGCAAGATGTAGAATGCGCCCTCCTGACGACGCGGCAACGCCGCGAAGCAGGCCAGACAAAACGGTTGACGAGGCGTTCACGGACGTTACAATGCGCCTCCCGCTTCAAAGGCGGAACCGATACACGGACAGTTGACAGGAACATGACACACTATATAATGTGTGTCCCGCGCCAGACAGCAACACTTGGCGCGCTCTTTAACAAATCGGATCAGATGACTTGTGTGGGCGCTTGCACCACGGTGAAGATGCAACAAGATCTTCGGTGCAAGAGCTCAATTTGCCTTGAGTTCTTTGTGACCGAGCCGAAATAAGCCACTTTCGAGTGGTTGTGATTAAACTGAAGAGTTTGATCCTGGCTCAGATTGAACGCTGGCGGCATGCCTAACACATGCAAGTCGAGCGGCAGCATCAGGAGCTTGCTCCTGGATGGCGAGCGGCGGACGGGTGAGTAACACGTGGGAATCTGCCCTTTGGCGGGGGATAGCCCGGGGAAACTCGGATTAATACCGCATACTCCCTACGGGGAAAAGTAGGCCTCTGTTTCATGCTTACACCAAAGGATGAGCCCGCGCCCGATTAGCTAGTTGGTGAGGTAACGGCTTACCAAGGCGACGATCGGTAGCTGGTCTGAGAGGATGATCAGCCACACTGGGACTGAGACACGGCCCAGACTCCTACGGGAGGCAGCAGTGGGGAATATTGGACAATGGGGGAAACCCTGA
>SLBZ01000006.1 GCA_007126095.1 Aquisalimonas sp. | reverse complement strand
GGCTCTGGTTCGGGCTCTGGTTCGGGCTCTGGTTCGGGCTCTGGTTCGGGCTCTGGTTCGGGCTCTGGTTCGGGCTCTGGTTCGGGCTCTGGTTCGGGCTCCGGTTCGGGCTCCGGTTCGGGCTCCGGTTCGGGCTCCGGTTCGGGCTCCGGTTCGGGCTCCGGTTCGGGCTCCGGTTCGGGCTCCGGTTCAGGCTCCGGTTCAGGCTCCGGTTCAGGCTCCGGTTCAGGCTCCGGTTCAGGCTCCGGTTCGGGAATCAGGACAGCCAGGCTGTCCGGGAGGTCCATGGCGAGACGGCGGCGGGCGTCGAAGGTCTGCAGACAGTAACCGCACCGCACCGTGCCGTCGGCCTGGAACAGTTCGTCGTCGATGCGGAACACGGTGGCACAGGTCGGGCACTGCGTGTACATGGAAACCTTCGGAGCATGCCCCATGGCGGTCCTCGCCGAATTGCCAGCCTTCTCAGGTGTCGCGCCGCACCCCGGTCAACAGCGTCCAGCCATCCTGGAACCGGGGCGCTTCGAACGCCACTTGTGGCGCATAGGCCGCGATCACCGTGTCGGCCTGCTGCTCCAGGATACCGGAGAGCGCCACACGACCTCCGGGCCGCACCAGCGCCATTAGCCGCGGCACCATGTCGATCAGGATACCCGAGAGGATATTGGCCACCAGCAGGTCTGCCACCGGCGGATCGGGCTCATCGTGGCGCAGCAGGTGCAGCCGGTCCGAGACCCCGTTCCGCTCGGCGTTCTCGCGACTGGCCAGCAGGGCCTGCGGATCGTTGTCCACTCCGTGCGCCTCCGGGGCACCCAGCAACAGCGCCGCAATAGCGAGTATGCCGGAACCGCAACCGTAATCGAGGACACGCGTGTCCGCCAGCGGCTGCGCATCCAGCCAGCCCAGGCACAGTGCGGTCGTGGGGTGGGTGCCGGTGCCGAACGCCAGCCCCGGGTCCAGCTTGAGGTTGACCGCATCCGCTTCCGGCGGCGGGTGGGTGCTGGGACAGACCCACAAACGGGAGCCGAAGCGCATGGGTGCGAAGGTATCCATCCACGCCCGCTCCCAGTCCTGGTCCGGCAGAGTCTCTTCGCGCCATGCGTCGATGGTGCCGGCCCCCAGGGCGTGCTCCATGCCGGAACGAATCCCTGGAAGGTCGGCATCCCCGTCGAACAGCGCCAGAACGACCACGTCCTGCCATAGCGGACTCGTCCCGAGATCCGGCTCCAGCACGGGCTCTCCGCCCGGATCCTGAAAGGTCACGGAGTGGGCGCCGCGATCCAGCAGTATGGATTCGGCTCGCGCACAGGCTGCCGCCGGCAGCGTGCACCGGATCTGACGATGATGCATGGATGATCCCTATTCGCCGCGCGCGACCAGATCCGCCGCCTGCGCCCGGGTAAAGAACTCGCCCTGGCGCTCGAACCCGGCTTCGAGCGAGGCCTTGACGCAGGTCACCTGGCCGGAATCGCTGCGCTCGGTCACGACTTCAGGGGGCAGGCCATCGAGGCAGTGGAACGGACAAGGCGCCCCCCTGGCGTTGAGCGACGGGTAAACCGTGCCCGTTTCGGCGTCCTTGAACGCCGGTCGGAAACCCAGGCAGCGATTGTTCTCGCTGACCCCTCCGGTGGAGCGATAGACCCGGTTTTCCTCTTCGAGACGCTGCTTGCCCATGACCTCAGCCATCGCCATGAAGCTCACCCCGCCTATCCGGTTGCCGCGACCGGGGGCGCAATAATTCAATTGCCACCCCCGCCTTGGTGCACTGCAATAACGCACCGATTATAGGCCTGCTGCAATCCGTGTCCACCCCTGCGGAATTCCATTCCGCGCACTGGACTTAACTCCATCGCACCACAAGTGGGCACGGATTGCACGCCCGAAAGGGCCTCAGGCGCCGGAGTTGTGGCGCTCGACGGCGCTGAGCAGCTCCTGGCGGGCCGCGTCTGCACCTTTCCAGCCGTCCACACGGACCCATTTACCCTTCTCCAGGTCCTTGTAATGCTCGAAGAAATGCGCAATCTGCTCGAGGAGGATCGGCGGCAGGTCCGAGGGTTCCTGGACGTTGTCGTACAGCGGCGAGAGCTTGCTCACCGGCACGGCGATGATCTTGGCGTCTTCGCCGGCCTCGTCGGTCATCTCAAGAACACCCACGGGGCGGCAACGGATCACGGAACCGGGCACCAGGCCGAACGGCGCAATCACCAGCACGTCGGCCGGGTCGCCATCGCCGCAGAGGGTGTGCGGCACGTAACCGTAGTTGCAGGGGTAGTGCATGGCTGTGGCCATGAAGCGATCCACCAGCAGGGCGCCGCTGTCCTTGTCCACTTCGTACTTGACCGGATCCGCGTTCTGCGGAATCTCGATGATGACGTTGATATCGTCGGGCACCGACTTGCCCACCGGGATATTGTCCACGTTCATGTTGAACCCCCTCGCATTTGGCTGTGACTGTGGTCCACGGCCTTGGCCGGCCGCGGATTGAGGCGCATTGTACAGAAATCGTCAGATATCGAACGGCGTGCCCAGCAGCCGCGGAACGGAGACATTCTTCAGGGTGATGTATGTGGGCAGACCGTCGCGATACGGCGGGTAGTCCTCACCCTGGATCAGGGGCCGCAGGTAGCGACGGGCCGCATCGGTAATGCCGAATCCATCCTCGGTGATGTACTCGGCGGGCAGCTTGCGCTCGACGTTCGCGACATCGCTCAGCGGCGCGGCCCCGATCTCCCACTGATAGGGGTCGTCGGCCTTGCGCACAATGGTGGGCATGATGGCATTCCGCCCTTCGATCGCCATTTCCACGGCCGCGCGCCCCACGGCGTAGGCCTGATCCACATCTGTCTTCGAGCCGATGTGGCGGGCGGCCCGCTGCAGGTAGTCCGCCACCGCGCAGTGATACTTCAGACCCAGTTCGTCTTTGCACATCTGCGCGATCACCGGCCCGACACCACCCAGCTGCGTGTGGCCGAAGGCGTCCTGACTGCCGCTGTCGGCGATGAACCCGCCATTGGCGTCGCGCAGACCTTCCGAGACCACGATCACGCAGTAACCGAAGCGATCCACGCTGTCGCGCACGCGGTCCAGGAACGCCTGCCGGTCAAAGGCCACCTCGGGCAGGAGAATCACGTGGGGCGGATCACCGGAGTGGTCGGCAGCCAGCCCCGCGGCGGCGGCAATCCAGCCGGCGTGCCGCCCCATCACTTCCAGTACGAACACCTTGGTGGACGACTCGGCCATGGAGCGCACGTCCAGCCCCGCCTCCAGGGTCGATACCGCCACGTACTTGGCCGTGGTGCCAAAGCCGGGGCAGCAGTCGGTCACCGGCAGGTCGTTGTCCACGGTCTTGGGAATACCGACGCAGGTGATGGGGTAGCCCATGCGCTCTCCCAGCTGCGAGACCTTCAGTGCCGTATCCTGGGAGTCACCACCACCGTTGTAGAAGAAGTAGCCGATATCATGCGCGGCGAACACCTCGATGAGGCGCTCGTACTCGAGCCGGTTTTCCTCAAGGCCCTTGAGCTTGTAACGGCAGGAGCCGAAGGCACCGGCCGGCGTGTAACGCAGTGCCGCGATGGCTTCGGCGGGCTCCTGGCCGGTGTCGATCATGTCTTCCCGGAGCGCGCCGATGATGCCGTTGCGGCCCGCATAGATGTTGCCGATCTGATCCGGGTGCTGGCGCGCGGTCTCGATCACGCCGCAGGCGCTGGCATTGATGACGGAGGTGACGCCGCCGGACTGAGCGTAGAAGGCGTTCCTCGGAGGCATGGACTGGTCCTCGCTGGATTGATCTGTCGCGGTGGTGAAAAAGCGCCGCAAGGATAGCTCAAACAGTCACGATACCGAAATCCCGGCCGGCCAATCGGTTGCCGCAATGGCCTGACACACCGACCCCGATGGCGGGTAGAATCCGGCTGCGAAAGCCGCCGCCGGAGGGAGTCTGCATGACCGACCTGTTTCGCACGCTGTTGCGCATCTGCCTGTTCCAGTCGGGCCCCCAGGACATGCCTGCGGCCACGTCGATCCTGGCAGTACTGATCGCCCTCGGCTGGGGCGCCAGCATTCTGGTGCTGGAACAGCTGGGAGCCGCCGGCCCGGTGGCGGTGGAAGTGACCTTCGCAACGGCTTTCGCGCTGCTGTTCACATGGCTGGCGCTGCGGCTCCGCCAGCTGCCCAGCCGTTTCACACAGACCGCCTCCGCGCTGTTCGGCACCGACCTTCTGCTGCTGATTCCGGCCACACCGCTGCTGCTCGCCACTGCCGGCGGCGAGGCGCCGACGCTTCAGCTCGCCCTGCTGGCACTGTGGCTGTGGAGTATCGCCATCAAGGGGCACATCTTCCGGCATGCGCTGGACATCCCCGTCAGCGGCGGGATCGCCGTTGCGGTGCTGTATACGCTGTTATCCTTGTTCCTGACCGGCGGGGCCTGACGCCAACACCCACCTGCGAAGAGACGAGCGCTCCATGCACGTACACATACTCGGAATCTGCGGCACGTTCATGGGCAGCCTGGCACTGCTCGCCCGGGAAGCTGGCCACCGGGTCACCGGCTCGGATCGCGGCATCTATCCGCCCATGAGCGACTTGCTCGCCGCCCAGGGCATTGCCGTCACCCCGGACGACGACGCGGGACAACTGGACCCCGCCCCGGACTGCGTCATCATCGGCAACGCCCTGTCACGCGGTCACCCGCTGGTGGAAGCGGTGCTGGAACGCCGCATTCCGTACACGTCGGGGCCACAGTGGCTGGCTGACAACCTGCTGCAGCAGCGCTGGGTCCTGGCGGTGAGCGGCACCCACGGCAAGACCACCACGGCCGGCATTCTCGCCTGGCTGCTGGAAGACGCCGGACTGAACCCCGGCTTCCTGATCGGCGGAGTGCCGGGCAACTTCGATGTCTCGGCCCGGCTCGGTAGCAGCCCGTTCTTCGTAATCGAAGCAGACGAGTACGACAGCGCCTTTTTCGACAAGCGCTCGAAGTTCGTCCATTTCCGCCCGCAGACGCTGGTGGTGAACAATCTGGAGTTCGATCACGCGGATATTTTCCCGGACCTGGAGGCCATCCAGCGGCAGTTTCACCACCTGGTGCGCACCGTTCCCGGCAATGGGCGCATCATCGCCCCGCTGCAGGATGCCGGGGTGCGCGACATGCTCGCCCTGGGCTGCTGGAGCGAGCTGGAAGCGATGGATGACCCGCATGGCTGGCATCTAGTGCCGGACGACGGCGGCCACACCGTCGCCGAGGGCGAGACCGGCCATGGCCTGCTGGACTGGCACCTCCACGGCCGGCACAATGCCAGCAACGCCTTGGCGGCGCTGCTGGCGGCCCGGCACGCCGGTGTACCCATCACCCAAGGGCTCGCCTCGCTACCCGGCTTCCGCGGTATGCGCCGGCGTCAGGAACTGCGGGGCGAGGTCAGCGGCATTCGCGTGCTGGACGACTTCGCCCATCACCCAACCGCCATCCGTGCCACCCTGGAAGCGCTGAAACCGGCGCGAGAGGGGCGCCTGCTCGCCGTGCTGGAGCCGCGCTCGAACACCATGCGCCTGGGCACCCAGCGCGCCGCCATTGCGCCGGCCATGACGGCGGCGGACAGTGTGTTCCTGTTCCAGCCAGAGGGCATCGACTGGTCAGTCAGTGAACTGGTGGCCGCCATGGAGGCGCCCGCCGACTGGTCCGACGATCTGGACACCCTTGTTACGCGCATCGTCGCCGATGCCAGCCCGGGCGATACTATTGTGGTCATGAGCAACGGCAGCTTCGGCGGCATTCACGAGCGCCTGCTCCAGGCGCTCGCCAGCCGGCATGCCGCCACCGACTCGGGAGCGCGAACATGACCCTGCGCGACCATGGCGTCACTCTCGCCTTCACCGGCGCCTCGGGCGCCCAGTACGGGCTGCGGCTGCTAGCCTGCCTGCTGGCCTCGGATCGCCCTGTGCAACTGCTCATCTCCGACCCGGCACGGGTCGTCATCGGTTTGGAGACAGATGAGCAGTTGCCCGGACGCAACCGCGACGCGGTGCGTTATCTGTCTGAGCGCTACGGCGCCCGAGAGGGACAACTGCAGGTGCTCGGCCAGAGCGAGTGGACGGCGGCGTGCGCATCAGGCTCGGGCGCACCACGACGAATGGTGATCTGCCCGTGCACCACCGGCACGCTGGCCGCCCTGGCCGCCGGCACCAGCAACAACTTGATCGAACGGTCAGCGGACGTCATTCTAAAAGAGCGCGGGGAACTGATTCTGGTGCCGAGGGAGATGCCATTTTCCTCCATTCACCTGGAGAACATGCTGCGGCTGAGCCGGGCAGGCGCAACCATCATGCCGCCGAGCCCGGGGTTCTACCATCACCCCGAGCGCATCGAGGATCTGGTGGATTTCGTGGTCGCACGGATCCTGGACCATCTGGAGATCCCGCAGGACCTGATGCCCCGCTGGGGCGAACCAAGCGGATAACGGTGATGAGCGAGCGCCACCCGGAGACGTTGCACAACATTCCCATTTTCCCGCTGCGCACGGTGTTGTTCCCCGGCGGCCCGATCCCGTTGCGCATCTTCGAACCGCGTTATCTGGACATGATCAGCCGATGCCTGCGCACCGATTCGCCGTTCGGCGTCTGCCTGATCCGCGAGGGCCGGGAGGTGGGCGGTGCATCCACCCCCCACCCCTTGGGGACGCTGGCGCGCATCGTTGACTGGGAACAGGGCAGGGACGGCCTGCTCGCCATTCTGGCCCTGGGAGGGGACCGCTTCGAGATTACCGACACGTGGCTGGCCCCGAACCGGCTCCGAATGGCTGACATTCTCACTCTGCCCAACCCCGACCGGATCAGCCTGCCGCCGCAGCCGGACGACATCGTCGAGCTGCTGGACCGGGTCATGACCATGAACAGCCTGGGCTACCAGCACTGCACCCGCAGCGACCGAGACGCGGAGTGGCTGGGCGGCCGGCTGGCAGAGCTGATGCCCGTCACCCTGGAACGCAAGCAGCAGCTCCTGGCGATGAACGATCCGCTTGAGCGGCTGCAGGCGCTGCAGGAGCTGCTGCCCCAGCTGCGCCTGCCGGAATAGCCGCCCCGGTCAGTCGCCGAGCTGCTGCATCACCCGGGCGGCCATGTCCAGGGTCAGCTCCACCACGTCGGCATCGTGCGCCGTGGACACGAAACTGGCCTCGAACGCCGCCGGGGCCAGATAGACACCGTTCTCCAGCATGCCGTGGAAGAACCGCCCGTAGCGCGCGGTGTCACTGTCCACCACCTGCTGATACGTGCGCACGGGGCCGTCCTCGGTGAAGAACAGGCCGAGCATGCTGCCCATGTGATTGACCTGCAGCGGGATGCTTGCGCGCTCGGCGCGTTCGCGGAAGCCGTCGGCGAGCACCCGGGTAGTGGCCTCCAGCGCCTCGAAGGTACCGGGGCGCGACAGCACCTCCAGGGTCTTCAGGCCTGCGGCCATGGCCACCGGATTCCCCGACAGCGTCCCCGCCTGGTAGACGCCTCCCAGGGGCGAGAGGTGCTCCATAATCTCCCGGCGGCCGCCGAAGGCCCCTACCGGCATGCCGCCACCGACGACCTTGCCGAGGCAGGTGAGGTCGGGGGTAATGCCGTAACGGGCCTGGGCGCCGCCCAGGTGGACCCGGAAACCGGACATCACCTCGTCGAAGATCAGAACGCTGCCGTTGCGGGTGCACAGATCCCGCAATCCCTGCAGAAACGCGGCATCCGCCGGCACCATGTTCATGTTGCCGGCGACCGGCTCCAGAATGACAGCGGCGATCTCGTCGGCGTATTCCGTGAACGCCTGTTTCACCGCGTCCAGATCGTTGTAGCTCAGGGTGATGGTGTCGGCCACCACCGCCTCTGGAACGCCCGGCGAGGTGGGGTTGCCCAGCGTCAGCGCACCGGACCCCGCCTTCACCAGCAGGGCGTCCACGTGGCCATGGTAGTTGCCCTGGAACTTGATGATCTTGTTGCGCCCGGTATAGCCGCGGGCCAGCCGCAGGGCGCTCATGGTGGCCTCGGTGCCGGAGCTGACCATGCGCAGCATTTCCATGGACGGGAAATGCACCTTGATCTGCTGGGCCATGCGCGTCTCGGCCTCGGTGGGCGCGCCGAAGCTGAGCCCGTGTGCCGCCGCCTGCTGCACCGCCTCGACCACTTCCGGGTGGGCGTGGCCGAGGATCATCGGCCCCCAGGAGCAGACATAATCCACGTAGCGCTGATAGTCCTCATCGTAGAGGTACGGGCCCTGGGCGCGGCGCATGAACACCGGCGTCCCGCCAACGCCCCGGAACGCGCGCACGGGTGAGTTCACACCACCGGGGATATGCTGGCTCGCGGCCTGGAACAGCGTCTCGGAGTGTTTCATGGGTTGACGATCCTCCCGCTGGAGTAGTCGGTGAATGACGCAATACCTGATACCCGCCAGTGTACCAGCCGTACGGGGTGATCAGCGGTACAGCGCGGCCAGCTGTGCGGCGGCGCGCTCCGGCGAGGCGGCGGCGAACACGCCGCTGATGACGGCAACCGCATCCACGCCCAGGGAAACCAGCGGCGCGGCGTTGTCGGGCGTGATGCCACCGATGGCCACCACCGGCTGCCGGTAGCGCGCCACGGCCGCGGCCAGGGTCTCCTGGCTGACCGGTGGCGCGTCGGGTTTCGTGGGCGACGGATAGGCGCGGCCAAAGGCCAGATAATCAGCGCCCGCCGCCGCCAGCGCGTCCGCCCGCGCCAGCGAGTTGTAGCAGGAGACGCCGATCAGCGCGCCTGATGGCAGCGTGGCGCGGGCAGCCCGCAGGCCGGCGTCGTCCCGACCCAGATGCACTGCCGACGCACCG
The DNA here is from genome assembly GCA_007126095.1 of Aquisalimonas sp. Lineage (GTDB taxonomy): Bacteria > Pseudomonadota > Gammaproteobacteria > Nitrococcales > Aquisalimonadaceae > Aquisalimonas. Next base: position 24,907 of record SLBZ01000006.1, on the reverse strand, counting down.
ACGCGCAGGGCCAGATCAACATCGTCATTGACCACGAACAGCGCGCCGTAATCGCGGCACAGGGCCAGCAAGGCGGCCGCCTCGCGCCGGCGCCGTACTGCATCCGCACTCTTGTCACGGTACTGCAGCACGGCGGCACCGCCACGCAGCACCGCTTCGGCACGCTCCAGCAGCGCTTCCGCCGGCTGCAGGGTCGCATCAGTAATGGCGTAAAGGCCACGTACGGCGCCTGCATCAACCATGGTTTCGACAACCTCCCGGTTGCGGGATTGGAGCCCGCCAGGCGAACAGGTAGAGTAACGCCCTCGTTCACACAGGCATCAGGGCAGGAATCATGGAATACAAGTCTTACATGTGTGTGGTCTGCGGCTGGATCTACGAGGAAGAAGACGGCCTTCCCGATGAAGGCATCGCCCCCGGCACCCGCTGGGAGGACATTCCCGATACGTTCGTCTGCCCCGAGTGCGGAGCCGGCAAGGCCGATTTCGAGATGATCGAAATCTGACCCCCTCGACCAAACCCTCGCCGTATCAGGGGAGAACGCCGAGAAACCAGGCGCTCCCCGCAGCCAGTAAGCCGACCAGCACGACCAGAGCGAGCACCGACGGCCAGCGGCGGGGGCGCATTGGTGCGTCCGCCGCCTCGGGCGCGGACGACCCGGGAGACGGCGCCTCGCTGCCGACCGGCTCCCGGGCCACCTGCCGGGCGGGCTCCTGCGTCGCCGCAGCGGCCGAAGGTTGCGGCGGTCGAGGGTGCTGCTGGCGCTCCCGCTCCCGGCGCGCATCCTCCCGCTCCTGATCCCTGACCTGCTCCTCCAGACGCTCCAGCCGGCTGCGGTCCAGTGACCGATCGGCCTGGATGACGCGGAACTCGTCGGCCAGGTCGGCTTCCAGGGAGCGCGACGCCGCCGGCACCACCGCGCCCACGTCATCGCCGCCGCCCTCCGACGCCTGGGACGCGCTGAGGACGGCATTGGCCTCGCTGAGATCCACGGGAACCGGGTTGCCGGCGCCAACGCGGGCGGCTCCATCGGCGGGAGGCTCGACAGACTCCCCTTCTTCGCGCAGGCGCTGCTCCGCCTGGATCGCCACCAGTTTCTCCGCCAATCGCACGGTGCGCTTGTTGGCGTGCTCGCGGCTGCGCTCCGAGAGGCTCAACGCCTTCTTGAGCGCCGCAAGCTCATCCAGGAGTGCGGACTCGTGATCGCTCCCGCTGCCATCATCAAGCCCCTGCAGGCTTGCCACCGTCTCTTCAAGCTGCCGCGTGCGCTCCTGCTCCTCGGCAAGCGCCCGGCGCGCCTCAGCGAGATCGCGCTCCATGGCGCCGAGCTCTTCCTCGGCACTCTGCCATGCGGAGCGGGCCGCCGCGCGCATCTGCGCCAGCTGCTCTTCGGCACTGGAGCGCGCGGTTTCCTCCTGCTGCAGAGACTGCTGATTCAGCGCATCGTACCGGCGCTGCAGGCGCTCGCTCTGTTCCCTGACCTCGCGCAATTCCGCCTTGGCGCGGCTAAGTTCCTCTTCCAGTTCCCGCCGCCGCGCCACTTCCTGAGCCTGGGCGCGGAGGTGTTCCGATTCCACGCGCTGGCGGGTGGCTTCAACCTGGCCCCGGTGGTACGCCACCTCTTCCTCGAGCCGCTGCCGCACGGCCGCAAGCTCGCGCCTCAGCCGCTCGATCTCGTTCCCGTTCTCGGTACGGTTCGCGTCCATTGCTGACATGCCCCCTCCGCGTCCGGGCATCGGTCCGGTACGACCCGGTACCGCTATCGTCCATGGTCGGGCGGGTCATGGCAAATGGGAGAGCGGCTGAGCTGCATCAATACCCGGGCAGGCCCAGATCAAGCCCGGCCGGTACGTCACTGAGGCGAACAACCCCCGTGGCCAGTCCGCCGTCGGGCTGGAGTTCAAGCCAGCGATAGCCCGGCGGTCGCGGGTCGATGCGGAAGTCGTCACTGTCGGGGTGGAACTGCACGCAGGTGCTGGGGCTCGCAAGCAACCGCACGCCATTGCGCCAGGCATCATATTCCTGGTGGACGTGCCCCCATACCACGCCGCGAACGGAGGGGTGCCGGTCCAGCACCGCGAACAGATCCTCGCCGTTGCGCAGGCCGATCCGGTCGATCCAGTTGCACCCCACCGGCACGGGCTGATGGTGCAGGCAGACCAGCGCGTGACGGTCGGGGTGCGCCGACAGGCAGTCATCGAGCTGCCGAAGCTGGTCGTCGGAGACGTGACCGCTAACGGCGTCCGGCAGGGAGGAGTCGAGCATGGCACAGAGCCAGTCCCCCGCCAACAGCGCGTGGCGCCGCTGCACATGACCGCTGGAGAAGGTGCGGGCAAGCCGGGCGGCATCGTCATGGTTGCCCGGAATCACCAGCCCGGGCACACCCAGTGCGTCGAACTGGCGCTTGGCATCCCTGTAGGCGGACTCGGGCCGCTCTGCGCCGTCGTGGACCACGTCGCCGGTGAGCAGAAGCAAATCGGCCGGGGTATGCTGGTAGCGCACAGCATCAACGACCGCCCGGCATGTGGCTTCGGTATCGACCCCCGCCAGACGCCCGTCATCGCCGTACAGATGCGTGTCCGTGATTTGCAGGACCCGCAGGGCACGCCCCCGCGGCAAGTCCAAGGAGTCCATACCTGAATTCGCCTCTACATGTGCACGCCGCAACGTGGTTACATTGCCAGGATTGCGCCAGTCTCTCGCGGCTGCGGCCAGGTTTCTGCCTTAGCCATCACATTCTCGTTCCGCACTGCGGGGGGACGCTGCCCGGCTGACCGCCATCGCGGGAAACTCTGGTTGATAAACGAATAGGCTGCAACACCATGACCGAGCAGACACTCAATCTCGACAGCCGCCTGCACGACTACCTGCTCTCCATCCTGCCCGGCGAGACGGCCGTGGAGCGGATGCTACGTGAGCGTACTGCGGAGTATGATGCCCCGCAGATGCGGATCGGTCTCGAGCAGGCGCGCTTCATGCGCGTGCTGGCCCGCGCCATGGGGGTTCGCCGGGCACTGGAGGTGGGCACGTTCACGGGCTACTCGGCGCTGGCCGTGGCGGAGGCGCTGCCCGAGGACGGACGTCTGCTGGCCCTGGACAACGACCCGGTCAGCACCGCCGACGCCCGGCGCTTCTGGGACGCCGCCGGAGTGGCGGACCGCATTGAACTGCGCCTGGGAGACGCCACGGAGACGCTGGACCGCTTGATCGACGACGGCCATGCGGGTAGCTTCGACTTCGCGTTCATCGACGCCGACAAGGAACGCTACGACGTCTACTACGAAAGAGCTCTGGAGCTGGTCCGGCCGCGCGGGCTGATCGTCGTGGACAACGTCCTGTGGTCGGGCCAGGTGGCGGATCCGGACGACCGGCGCGAGAGCACCGCCGCGCTGCGGCGATTCAATGAGACGCTGGCGCGGGATCCGCGGGTGGACGTCAGCGTCGTGCCCATTGGCGACGGCGTCACCCTGGCAACCCGCCTTGCCTGAAACCTTGACCGACAGGAGTTCACACGGATGCGACAATCAGTGGCTGTCCTGCTCGCCGCTCTGCTGCTCGCAGGCTGCGCCGGCACGGAGTCGACGGCGCCATCTGAACGCTTCGAGGAGGGACGCCAGGCCTATGTCGCCGGCGACTACGGGACAGCGTTCGAGCGCCTGATCACCGAGGCGGAAGCAGGCAACCCGGACGCCCAGTACACTATCGGCTACATGTACTTCGAAGGCCAGGGCGTCCAGCGGGACGAGGACCGCGCCCTGGAGTGGATCCGCCGCGCCGCCGGCAATGGCAGTGCGCCCGCCCTGGAGGCACTGGGCGAGCTGGCCGCTATGGGCCGCGGCCGCCCCGGGGTCACCGACGTCCCGGACACTGACGGCACGGACAGTGCCCCGGGGCCGGCCCCGGAAGACATCCGGGACTCCCTGCCGGACGAGCTCACCGACGGCTCCTGACCCGTCGGCAACCGCTACTTGCCGCGCAGGGCCTTGATGTAGACTTGCGAACGCCGCTTGAGGTTATAGAGCGCCTGTCGCTCCACGGGCAGATCTTCCAGCCGCGCCGGCTCGAAGCCACGCTCCCGAAACCAGTGCGCGGTACGGGTAGTGAGCACGAACAGGTGATCCGCTCCGTGGGTCCGCGCCTCCCGTTCCACATGGCGCAGCAGGCCGTCGCCACGGCTGCCACCCCGGTAGTCGGGGTGGATCACGAAGCACTCCAGCTCGGCCATCCCCGCGCTACGGTGGGGCGACAGGGCCGCGGTGGCGATGATCATGCCGTCGCGCTCCACTACCACGTACTCGCCGATGCGGGTCTCCAGGTCCTCCCGGGAGCGGCGCACCAGCACGCCTTCGCGCTCCAGCGGCTCGATCAGCTCGAGGATGCCACCCACGTCGTCCACAGTTGCCGAGCGCAGCGTCTCGAACGGATCGCCCGCCACCAGGGTGCCGACGCCGTCACGGGTGAACAGTTCCAGCAGCACGCCACCGTCGCGCTGACGGTCCACCAGGTGCACGCGCTGGACGCCCTGGCGGCATGCCCGCACGGCGCCGTGCAGGAGCCGCACGGCGGGGCCCGACGCGCCCGCCGCACCGGCGCGCAACACATCAAGCTGCCGGACCGCCTGATGCAGATCGAGTTCGCGGATCAGGGCGCCGGCCTCGTCCAGCAGCACCTGGCCCTCGGTCAGGTAGATGAGCTTGTCCGCCGCCAGCGCCGTGGCCACCTGCAGGGCCACGTCTTCGGCCACCAGGTTGAACACCTCCCCGGTGGGCGAATACCCCAGCGGCGACACCAGCACCACGTTGCCAGCCGCCAGCCGCTCCCGGACGGCGTCAGTGTCCACCCGGCGCACCTCGCCCGTGTGCTGGTAATCGACACCATCGCGCACGCCCAGCGGTTTTGCCGTGACCACGTTGCCGGACGCGACGCGGAGTCGAAAGCCCGCCATGGGAGAGTTGGCCACGCCCATGGACAGCAGCGCCTCGATATCCACCCGAAGCGCACCGACGGCCTCCTTCACCGACTCCAGCGCCGCGGCATCGGTGATGCGGAACTCGCCGTGGTACTGAAGCGCCGCGCCCCGCGCCCGCAACCGGTCTTCCACCTGCGGGCGGGCGCCGAACACCAGCACCACCTGCAGCCCGAGACTGTTGAGAAGCGCCAGATCCTGCAGCAGCGCCGCCGCGCCGTCACCGCGCAACCCCTCGCCACCGACACTGACCACCACGGTACGCCCGCGGTGCGCATTGATGTACGGCGAGCTGCCGCGAAACCACTGCACAAAGGCGGTATCGTCACGGGGCATGCCGCACCTCCGGCTCATCCATGCAGAACCGCCGGATGAGCTGCTGCAACAGATCGACCGTCGGCTGCAGCCGGTCCGCGGCCAGGTACTCGTCCGGCTGGTGGGCCTGGGCGATATCCCCGGGACCAAGCACCACCACGTCCATGCCCAGATCGCGCAGAAACGGCGCCTCGGTGCCGAAGGCCACCGCCCGGGACTCGGACCCGGTCAACTGCTCCGCCGCCCGCACGATGGGCGACTCCGCCGGGGTTTCCATGGGCGGTAGCCCCGGAAACAGCGACTCCATCTCCACCGCCAGGCCTGTCTCCCCGAGCACCCGGGGCAGGCGCTGAGCGAGAACACCGCGCAGTTCGTCCAGATTCATCCCTGGCAGCGGCCGGATGTCGATGTGCAGCTCGCAGTGGGCGCAGATGCGGTTCGGGTTGTCGCCGCCGTGGATATAGCCGAGGTTGAGCGTGGGCACGGGCACGTCGAAGCGGCGATCCACGTTGCGCGACTGCACCTGCTGCCGCCAGGCGAGAATGTCGTTCAGGATGCGGTGCATGCCCTCCAGGGCGCTGTTGCCGAGTGACGGATCACTGGAGTGCCCGGAGCGGCCACGCACGCGAATGGCCTCCATCATCACGCCCTTGTGGAGGTGCACGGGCTGCAACCCTGTCGGCTCGCCGATGACGGCGTAGCGGCCCAGCCGGCGTTCCGCATCGACCAGCGCCTTGGCCCCGGCCATGCCGCTTTCCTCGTCGGCGGTCGCCAGGATGACCAGCGGCTGCCTCAGATCGTCGGCGCGCAGGTCGCGCACCGCCTCGACCACGAGCCCGAGAAAGCACTTCATGTCGCAGGTGCCGAGCCCGTAGAGGCGCCCGTCCCGCTCGCTGAGCACGAACGGGTCCGACGTCCAGCCGCTGTCGTCGTAAGGCACGGTATCGGTGTGCCCTGCCAGCACGAGGCCGCCTTCACCCCGCCCCAGAGTGGCAATCAGATTCGCCTTGCCGACGCTGCCCGGCACCGGCTGGATCTCCACGGCAAACCCCAGCCCTTTCAGCCACTCGCCAAGTCGCTCAACGACAGCCCGGTTGCCCTGATCAAACTCCGGATTGACGCTGCTCACCGACGGAATGGCGATCAGCTCTTCGAGCATCTGCATGAGCCGGGGCGGCTGCTGCGGCATGAGTGGACTCCCCCCTTCTGCCCGGTCGCGATCGCGAAAACCGGGGTTGATGAATCACCGGCCGTGCACGCCACGGCCGCATGAACAGGCGTCGTGCTGCGACAACGCCTGCATCAGGGAGGATTCTGGATAAACCTGTTCCCGGGGGCAAACGCCGCGTGCAGCAGGACGCAGCCCCGATACTAACCTTCTCAGAGACCGCCGCCACTCCAGCTGGAGCGTCGACGCCAGCGCATGTGCGGCAGGATCAGCCCGGCGATGATGCCGGCACCCAGGACCGATGCGCCCACGATGAACCAGCGCTGATCGTCGCGATCGCGCAGGCGCTCGCGCTCCTGCTCCACATCCTGGAGCTCGCGCCGGAGGTCGATGACGCGCTTTTTGAGTTCCTCGTTCTCCTCGTAGAGATCGAGGCCCTGCTCGGCCTGCTCCATACGCTGCTGCAGCGTCTCGCGCTCACCCTCGCTGCTGGCAAGGCGCTGTTCCAGCTCCTCCACCCGGGCTTCGGCGGCGGACAGGTTCTCCTGCAACTCGCTGTTCTCCTGCTGCACACTCTGCAGCGCGCTCTCGGCGCGACTGAGCCGGGCGCGGGCGCTGGGCTGATCGCTGAGCATGCGCGTGAGCACCCAGCCCTCGAGCCCGTCAGGCAGACGCACCTGGGACCAGCCGGAGGCTTCATCCAGGACTTCCACGCGCGTGCCTGCGGGGACCATACGCTCGATGCGGTACTGGTTGCCCGGGCCGGTGCGCAGATCAAGACCCAGCTCATCGGTGATGAATCGATCCTGGGCACCGGCGAGGGTGGGAAGGGCCAGCAGCAGTACCGCCACAAGGGCGATGCATCTCGCAGCAGCAGTCACGCAACACTCTCCAGTCAAACGGCGCGGAAGGGCCGGGAATTGTAGCGCCACGCGCCCGGCAGACAAGCCGACGTCAGATGGCGACAGGCACCGGAGCATAGCATCATCCGGCCCGGCGCGGGCAGGTTGCGCCGCGGGATGCCTGGCAAAGACGCCGGCATCCCGCGTAGAATCCGGCCTCTTGCCAGCCGGCCCGCACACGCTGCGGGGCCACGCACCACCGCGGAGAAACGACCATGGCGCAGACACGCCCCTCCCTCTACCTCAAGCGGGGTGAAGAGCGCCGCCTGCGAGCGGGTCACCTGTGGGTATTCAGCAATGAAGTGGACAGCGCCCGATCACCGCTGAAGGCCTTCGAGCCGGGGCAGGACGCCACCCTGCGGGACCACTCCGGCCGCCCCCTGGGCACGGCCTACGTCAATCCGCACTCGCTGATCTGCGCGCGGCTGATCAGCCGCGACCCGGAGCGCGGGCTGGACGAGTCCCTGCTCGTACACCGCCTGAACCTGGCCCTGGCCCTGCGCGAGCGTCACTTCCCGACGCCGCACTACCGCCTGGTCCACGGTGACGGCGACGGCCTCTCCGGGCTCGTGATCGACCGCTACGGCGATACCTGCGTGATCCAGCCCAACACCGCCGGCATGGACCGCGCCCTGGACGCCATCATCAGCGCCCTGCAGCGCGTGCTGGCGCCGGCACACATCCTGGTGCGCGCGGACAGCCCGCTGCGGGAACTGGAGGGCCTGGAGAGCACCGTTCACTGGGCCGGCGGGGAAGGCCCCGAGGCACTGGAGATCATCGAGAACGGGCTCACCTTCTCGGTTCCGGCCACCACCGGCCAGAAGACGGGCTGGTACTACGACCACCGGGGCAACCGGGCCCGGATCGCACCCTACGTCCGCGGCATGCGCGTCCTGGATGTATTCAGCTACGCCGGTGCCTGGGGCCTGCAGGCCCTCGCCGCCGGAGCTGAATCGCTGGTGGCCGTGGACAGCTCCTCGGATGCCCTGGACGCCCTGGACGCCAACGCGGAGCGCAACGGCCTCGGCGAATGGGTTACCGGGGTCGAGGGCGACGCCTTCGACGTGCTCAAGGCACTGCGCCAGGACGGCGAGCGATTTGACGCCGTGATCGTCGACCCGCCAGCCTTCGTCAAGCGCAAGAAGGACCTGAAAGCGGGCCTGTCCGGATACCGCCGCCTCAATCAACTGGCGCTGCAGGTGCTGGAGAAGAACGGGGTGCTCATCTCCGCGTCGTGCTCGGCGCATGTGGACGAACAGCAGCTGTTGGGCGAAGTCCTGGGCGCCGCCAGGCACGTGGACCGCTCACTGCAACTGGTGGAGCGGGGCAGCCAGGCACCCGATCACCCGGAACATCCGGCGATCCCGGAGAGTCGGTACCTCAAGGCCCTGTTCACCCGGGTGGCACCGGCGTGGAGTACGCCGTAGCCAAGGCAGCAACCTTTGCGGCAACACGGGCCCGTGATCCCGTAGGGTGGACCTTCAGGTCCACCCTACGGCTGCTGCCGCCACACGAGCTGCAACCACTCCACCAGGAAGGTAAGATCGCCAATCATGCTGACTTATCCAGACATCAACCCGGTCGCCATCGACCTCGGCCCCATCGCCATCCACTGGTACGGCCTCATGTACCTGGTGGGCTTTCTAGGCGCCTGGCTGCTCGGCCGCTGGCGCGCGCGCCGCGACGACAGCCCGATCCGGCCGCAGCAGATGGAGGACGTCCTCGTCTTCGGCGCCATCGGCGTCATCCTCGGCGGCCGCATCGGCTACGTGCTGTTCTACGAGACCGCCCTCCTTACCACCGACCCGCTCGCGCTGATCCGCATCTGGGAAGGGGGCATGAGCTTCCACGGCGGGCTGCTCGGGGTGCTTGCCGGGCTCTGGCTCTACAGCTGGCGCAGCGGCTGCGGCTTCCTCCGCCTGACCGACTTCGCCGCCCCCCTGGTGCCCATCGGTCTGGGCGCCGGCCGCCTCGGCAACTTCATCAACGGCGAACTGTGGGGACGCGTGAGCGACGTGCCCTGGGCCATGGTCTACCCGCCCATGGGCCCCGACCCGCGCCACCCGAGCCAGCTGTATCAGTTCCTGCTGGAAGGCGTGGTGCTGTTCGTGGCGCTATGGTTGTTCTCCCGCAAACCACGACCAACCATGGCCCTGTCCGGGCTGTTCCTGGTGCTCTACGGCAGCTTCCGGTTCATGGTCGAGTTCGTGCGCCTGCCCGACGAGCAACTGGGCTACCTGGCCTTCGACTGGTTCACCATGGGACAGCTGCTGTCGCTGCCCATGGTCGCCCTTGGCGCGGCGCTGCTGTACCTCGCCTACAGCCGGGGCCAGGGCACCACCGCCGGCAACAGGACATAGGAGAGCGGCCGTGCAGCAGTATCTCGACCTCATGCGCCACGTGCGCGACCACGGCTTCCGCAAGGACGACCGCACCGGGACGGGCACCGTGTCCGTGTTCGGCCACCAGATGCGCTTCGACCTGGCCGACGGCTTTCCGCTGGTCACCACCAAGAAGATCCATCTGAAGTCGGTGATCCACGAACTGCTGTGGTTTCTCAGCGGCGACAGCAACATCGGCTACCTCAAGCGCCACGGCGTGAGTATCTGGGACGAATGGGCCGACGAAAACGGCGATCTGGGCCCTGTCTACGGGGTGCAGTGGCGCTCCTGGCCCGCCCCGAACGGGGAGCGTATCGATCAGATCGGCCGGCTGCTGGAGCAGATCCGCCGCAACCCGGACTCGCGCCGGCTCATGGTCAGCGCCTGGAACCCGGCAGAAGTGGACAGCATGGCCCTGCCGCCGTGCCACGCGCTGTTCCAGTTCTACGTGGCCGATGGCCGCCTCTCCTGCCAGCTCTACCAGCGCAGCGCGGACATCTTCCTGGGCGTGCCGTTCAACATTGCCTCCTACGCGCTGCTGACCCTGATGATTGCTCAGGTCACGGGCCTGCGCCCGGGGGAGTTCGTACACACCCTCGGCGACGCGCACCTGTACCTGAACCACCTGGAGCAGGCGGACACCCAGCTGACACGCACGCCGCACCCGTTGCCGACCATGCATCTGAACCCGGCGGTGAACGACCTGTTCGCGTTCACCTACGACGATTTCCGGCTGGAAGACTACAACCCGGAGCCGCACATCAAGGCGCCGGTCGCAGTCTAGACGCAGGCACGGGCTCTATCGGTCGAGGGCACAGCGGAGGCGGGGCGATCTCCGGTCACGACAACGGCACCGCACCACGAATAGACAGCAATACGGAACCGGAACCCATGATCTCCATGATCGCCGCCCTCACCCCCGACCACGTCATCGGCAAAGGCAACGACCTGCCCTGGCGCATTCCCGACGACCTGCGCCACTTCAAGCGCACCACCCGGGGCAAGCCCGTGATCATGGGGCGCCGGAACTACCTCTCCATCGGCCGCCCGCTGCCGGACCGACACAACATCGTCATGACGCGCAACCCCGACTTCCAGGCACCCGGCTGCACCATCGTCGCCGACGCCGATGCCGCACTCGCCGCGGCGGGGGACGCCAGTGAAATCATGATCATCGGCGGCGCAGAGATCTACCGGCTGTTCCTGCCCCGTGCCGACCGGCTCTACCTCACCTGGGTCCACACCGCGATCGAAGGTGACACCTGGTTCCCCGACTTCGAGCAAAGCGACTGGCAGGTGATCGACGAGCGCCACCAGGCGCCCGACGACAACACGCCCCACGCGCTGCACTTCCAGACCCTGGAGCGCCGCTGACCCCAGCATCCGGCAAACGGCCGGAAACAACAGCTTGATGAACTGATACAATAACTATACATTCGGGCCGTGGCCGGTTGTGGCGGCCTAAAGGGAGTCGAGGCGTTGAGCAAGGGGCTGTATCCAATACGGACGATTTCGTCGATGACCGGGGTCAACCCGGTGACACTGCGCGCCTGGGAGCGGCGCTACGGGCTGATTCGCCCGCAGCGCACGCCCAAGGGACACCGTCTCTACACAGAGCGCGACATCGACCGCATCAACCAGATCCTGGTCTTGCTGGACCGGGGCATCCCCATCAGCCAGGCACGTCAGGTGCTGGACGAAGACGACACGGACACCGCGGCCACTGCGACGGAGACCGTCGACCCGGGCGAAGACACCTGGAGCGGCTTTCTCACGCGCATGCGCACCGCAGTCACCGTCTACGACGAACAGGCCCTATCGGAGTGCTACGAAGAGGCCTGCTCCCTGTTCGCGCCGAGCCAGGTGCAGCAGCATCTGCTGGCACCGCTGTACCGGCAGTTTCCGGCCGACGGGACAGCCGACGACCAGGCCGCGCGCGCATTCCTCCACAGCTGGCTGCGCACCACCCTGAGCACCCGCCTGCACCATCGTTGCCGGCGCGCCGCCGGACCGCGTGTCCTGCTGGCCCCCATGGAACGCCACGCCGACGATATCCCGGTGCTGCTGCTGGGCCTGCAACTCATCGACCACGGATTCCGCACAGTTCTCCTGGGTTGCGCCGTCGACACCGATGCGCTGGCGACCGCCGCACGCCAGAGCGGGGCCGAGAGTGTTGTCCTCTGGACCGGTGGCGAGACCGCCGGATCAACTGCGCTGGACCGGCTGGCCGCCGAAGTGCCCGTGTTCATCGCGGGCAACACCGACTCGCTCCAGGGGAACGGCGAGCGGCTCACCCTCGTGGACGGCGACGATACCGCCGCGGCCGTCCGCGCCGTGGACGCGCACCACAACCAGCGCCAGTCTGCATGACCACGACGCTGGTCTGGCTCCGCCGGGACCTGCGCCTGCATGACAATCCCGCCCTGAGCGCGGCAGCGGCTGCCGGTGCTGTCCTGCCCGTGTACATCCATGCGCCGGAGGAGGAATCCCCCTGGCCCCCGGGCGGCGCCAGCCAGTGGTGGCTCCACCACAGCCTCACTGCACTGGAATCCGATCTCGCCCGCCACGGAATGCCACTGGTCATCGCCACCGGAACCACCACCCTGGACGCCCTGCGCGCACTGGTTCGTGAGACCGGCGCCGAAGCGGTGACGTGGAACCGGCTCTACGACCCGGCAATCATCGAACGCGACCAGCACATCAAGCGCGCCCTGCGGGATGACGGCATCCGTGCGGACAGCCACAACGGCGCCCTGCTCTTCGAGCCGTGGGAGATCCGCAAGGGCGACGGCGGGCATTACCGGACCTTCACCCCCTTCTGGCGGAGCCTGCGACGGCAGGCGTTGCCGGAGCGCGCCTTGCCGGTCCCCGACATGGACGCACCAGCGGCACGCCCGACATCCGCCGCCCTGGAGGATCTCCGGCTGCTGCCGACCATACGCTGGGACAGGGGGTTCGAGCCGGTCTGGTCGCCCGGTGAAGCGGGTGCCTGGCAGCGGCTGACGACGTTTCTGGAGGCGCGCCTGCACGGCTACGACGACCGGCGCGACTGGCCTTCTGTCTCCGGAACATCGGGACTGTCCCCCCACCTGCACTTCGGCGAGATCAGTCCGCGACAGATCTGGACCGCCACGCGCAGTGCACCGGGTGGTGATGGCGACGATGCGGAGTCGTTCCTCAGCGAAGTCGCCTGGCGTGAGTTCGGCCACCACCTGCTGTTCCACTTCCCCGGCATGCCCGACGACCCCATCGACACCCGCTTCCGTGCCTTTCCCTGGGACCCGGACGGGGACACCGCCCTGGCGGCGTGGCAGGCGGGGCAGACCGGCATACCCATCGTCGACGCCGGCATGCGCGAACTGTGGCAGACCGGCTGGATGCACAACCGCCTGCGCATGGTGGTAGGCTCGCTGCTGACCAAAAACCTGCGGGTCCCGTGGCAGCGGGGCGAGGCCTGGTTCTGGGATACGCTGGTGGACGCCGATCTCGCCAACAACAGCATGGGCTGGCAGTGGATTCAGGGATGCGGCGCCGACGCCGCGCCCTACTTCCGGGTGTTCAACCCGGTCCGCCAGGGCGAGCGCTTCGACCCGGACGGCGCCTACGTGCGCCAGTGGGTACCGGAGCTGGAGGCCCTCCCGGCGAAGCACATACACGCGCCGTGGCAGGCGCCCGCGGAAGTGCTGCGTGATGCCCGCGTGACACTGGGCGTGACCTACCCCCACCCGATTGTCGACCTAAAGGCATCCAGACAGGCCGCGCTGGACGCCTATCAGACCATCCGCAACGCCGACACCTGAACTGCACGCGCCGGCTTGGCGCTGACTGCAGCGGTTCCGGTATCATCGCGGCTCACGCACGAGCCAATGGAACGGAACCATGACGCAATCCCCGGCGCGCCTGCACACCAGCTCCCTGCACAGCCTGCCCCTGATTCAGCAGGGCAAGGTCCGCGACATCTACGCCGTGGACGACGACCACATGCTCATCGTCACCACGGACCGCCTGTCCGCGTTCGACGTGGTGCTCCCCGATCCGGTCCCGGGCAAGGGGCTGGTACTCACCAGCGTGTCGAATTTCTGGTTCCGCCGGCTGCAGGGCATCATTCCCAACCACCTGGCGGCGATGCCGCTTGCCGAGGCCGTGCCCGATTCGGACGACCGCGCGCAGGTCCAGGGCCGGGCAGTGGTGGTTCGCCGGCTGCGCCCCCTACCGGTGGAGGCCATCGTGCGCGGTTACATCAGCGGCTCCGGCTGGAAGGACTACCAGGCCAGCGGCGAAGTCTGCGGTATCCGCCTGCCGGAAGGGCTGCAGCAGGCCCAGCAGCTGCCGGAACCCATTTACACGCCATCAACGAAGGCGGCCGTGGGCGACCACGACGAGAATGTCGCATTCGACGCCACGGTCGAGGCCCTGGGCCGCCCGCTGGCAGAGCAGATCCGGGACGTGTCACTGCGACTCTACCGGGAGGCGGCGGCCTACGCCGCGCCTCGCGGCATCATCATCGCCGACACCAAGTTCGAGTTCGGCCTGGATGCCGATGACCGGCTGACGCTCATCGACGAGGCACTGACCCCCGACTCCTCCCGCTTCTGGCCGGCCAGCGAGTACCGCCTCGGCACCTCGCCTCCGAGCTTCGACAAGCAGTTCGTGCGCGATTACCTGGAGACGCTGGACTGGGACAAGACCGCCCCGGGGCCAACCCTCCCGGCGGACATCCTGCGGCAGACGGCGGAGAAATACCGGGAGGCGGCGCGGCTGCTGATCGGCGAATGACCCCCGGTCTTGCCACCGTGTCGCGGCTTGCGCCGCTCCTACGGAACGGTATGGCGTTGTAGGAGCGGCGCAAGCCGCGACCATTCACGCCGTCCGGGCGCGCTCTTCCAGGATAGCCACGGCCGGTAGGGTCTTGCCTTCCAGGAACTCCAGGAAGGCACCGCCACCGGTGGAGATGTAGGAGATCCGATCGCCCACGCCGTAGCGCGACACGGCCGCCAGGGTGTCGCCGCCGCCGGCGATGGAGAACGCCTCGCTGGCCGCGATGGCCTCGCTCAACGCCTTCGTGCCGCCCCCGAACTGCTCGAACTCGAACACACCCACCGGGCCGTTCCAGACGATGGTCCCGGCCTGTTTGAGCAGGGTGGCGTAATGGCGGGCGGTCTCCGGGCCGATATCCAGGATCAGGTCGTCGTCAGCCACATCGGCCACCGGCTTGGTGGTCGCCGCCGCGTCCTCGGCGAATGCCTTGGCAGTCACCACGTCCGTGGGCACGGGAATCTCGCCGCCCTTGGCCCGTGCCGCCTCCATGAGCCGTTTCGCCTCTTCCACCAGATCCGCCTCGTAGAGCGACTTGCCGACCGGGTGTCCGGCAGCGGCGATGAAGGTGTTGGCGATACCGCCGCCGACGATGAGCTGATCCACCACGCCGGACAGGGACTCCAGCACCGTGAGCTTGGTGGACACCTTGGAGCCGCCGACAATGGCGGTCATGGGCCGTGCCGGGGTCTCCAGGGCCTTACCCAGGGCATCCAGCTCGGCGGCCAGCAGGGGGCCGGCACAGGCCACCGGCGCGTGACGGGCCACGCCGTGGGTGGAGGCCTGGGCCCGGTGGGCGGTGCCGAAGGCGTCCATGACGAACACGTCGCAGAGCGCCGCCATGCGCTGTGCCAGGCCATCGTCGTTGGCCTTTTCGCCCACGTTGAAGCGCACGTTCTCGCAAAGCACCAGCTCGCCGTCATCGACAGTGACGCCGTCGAGCCAGCTGGTTTCCAGCCGCACGTCCCGGCCGAGCAGTTCGCCCAGGCGCTTGGCCACGGGCGCCAGGGACGCGGACGGATCGGGCTGCCCCTCCTTCGGACGCCCCAGGTGGCTCAGCAGCATCACCTTCGCGCCCGCGTCCAGGGCGTGCCGGATGGTAGGCAGGGATGCGCGCAAGCGCGTGTCGTCGCTAAGCCGGCCGGCATCATCCACGGGGACGTTAAGATCCTCCCGGATCAGGACACGCTTGCCGGCAAGGTCCAGGTCGGTCATGCGGAGCACGGACATGGGCACTTCCTTTCAGTTGGTCGATGAAACGGGCCGGCGTTGCCCACACGGCGCAGAGGGCGGAGGATCAAGGCGTGATCAGGCCGTCCTGAGCCACCGTTCGGCCACGTCGAGCATCCGGTTGGCGAACCCCCACTCGTTGTCGAACCAGAGCATGAGGTGCGCGAGGTCGCCGCTGACGCGCGTCTGCGTTCCGTCTACGATGACGGAGCGCGGGTCGTGATTGAAGTCCGTGGACGCGTGTGCGCGATCGCTGTAGCCGAGCACGCCGGCCATCGGCCCTTCCGCGGCCGCCTTCAGCAGATCATTGAGGGCGTCCGCTTCGACGCGCCTATTCAGCTGCAGACTCACGTCCATTGCCGAGACATTCAGCGTCGGCACGCGCAGGTGCTGCGCATGGATGCGGTCGGTCAACTCCGGCATGAACCGCGCAATCCCGCGGGCCAGCCCGGTGGAGACGGGCACGATGGATGCCAGCGCAGAGCGCGTGCGACGCAGGTCGGAGGCGTGATAGCCATCCACCAGCGGTTGATCGTTCATCACCGAGTGCACCGTGGTGACGCTGGCCGCCTCGATGCCCACGTAGCCCTGCAGAAGCTGCAACACCGGTAGCAGGCAGTTGGTACTGCACGAGGCATTGGATACCAGCCGGTACTCGGCCTTCAACGCGTTCGCATTGACGCCCTGCACCACGGTCAGGTCCACATCCGCGGCGTCGGCCATTGGGTGGGAGATCAGCAGCCGCGGCGCTCCTGCGGCCAGGTGGCGTTCAGCGTCGGCCCGGTGGCTGAAACTGCCGGAGCACTCCAGCACCAGATCCACGTCGTGGGCGCCCCAGTTGATGTCCTCGGGCTCGCTGGCGTGGCTTACGGCGATGTGCTGCCCATCCACCACCAGGTCCCGGCCTTCCACCTCCACGCACCCGGGAAAGGCCCCATGCGTGGAGTCGAAGCGGGTGAGGTGGGCGATGCTTCCCAGATCTGCGGGCTCGTTGATGGCAACGACCGTCATGCGATCCCGGCGGTCGCCCTCGTGCAGGGCGCGCAGGATACAGCGGCCAACGCGGCCATAGCCATTGATGGCGAGGCGCAGCATTTCAGTGACCGAGCACGGCGCGCGCCTGGGCAAGCACGTTGTCGACGGTGAAGCCGAAGTGCTTGAACAGGTCGCTGGCCGGTGCGGATTCACCAAAGCCGCGCATGCCCACAACGCGACCGCGGGGTCCCACGAAGCGATGCCAGTATTCGGCCGATGCCGCCTCGATGGCCACGCGGCGATCGCAGGCGGCGGGGAGCACCCCTTCCCGGTAGGCGTCGTCCTGGGCCTCGAACAGGTCCACCGCCGGCATGGAAACCACCCGCGCGGCTACGCCGTCGGCCTGCAGTCGCTCCCAGGCCTCCACGGCCAGACCGACCTCCGCACCAGTAGCGATGAGGATCAGTTCCGGGGTGCTGCCGCTGTCGCGCAGCACGTACCCTCCACGGCGGATGGCGTCGATCTGGTCCGGGGTACGTTCCTGATAGGGCAGGCCCTGCCTGCTGAACACCAGCGCAGTCGGCCCGTCCGTGCGCTCGATGGCGGCCCGCCAGGCCACCACGGTCTCCACTGTGTCGCACGGCCGCCACAGGCTGAGATTGGGAATCATGCGCAGGCTGGCCAGGTGCTCGACGGGCTGGTGCGTCGGGCCGTCTTCACCGAGACCGATGGAATCGTGGGTGTAGACCATCACGTTACGCTGGCCCATGAGCGCTGCCATGCGCACGGCGTTACGGGCGTAATCGGAGAACACCAGGAAGGTGCCACCGTAGGGGATGAAGCCCCCGTGGAGTGCGATGCCGTTCTGGATCGCCGTCATGGCGAACTCACGCACGCCATAGAAGATGTAGTTGCCGTCACCGTCCGCCGCGGTCACCGGCGTGCACCCGGACCAGCGGGTGTTGTTGGAGCCGGTGAGGTCGGCGGAACCGCCGAGCAGATCCGGCAGGTAGGGACCAAAGCCCTCCAACGCCTTCTCCGATGCCTTGCGGCTGGCGACGGACTCGCCGCCCTCGGCCGCCTTGCGGGTGAGGTCATCCGCGTGCTCCCCAAATGTCGCGGGCAGAGCCCCCTGCATGCGCCGTTCGAACTCGGCCGCCAGCTCCGGGTGAGCCCGCCGGTAGTCCTCGTGAACGCGCTGCCACGCCTCCTCCGCCGCGGCGCCGGCCGCGCGGGCGTCCCATCCCTGGTAAACGGAATCAGGCACTTCGAACGGCCCATGCTCCCACTTCAGGAACTCGCGGGTAGCCTGGATCTCGTCATCACCCAGGGGCGCACCGTGGACGCTGTGACTGCCGCAAGCATTGGGGGCACCGAAACCGATCACGGTCTTGCAGCAGATCAGCGTCGGCCTGTCAGACTCGTGGCGCGCCTTGCGGATTGCGGCATCAATGGCCTCACTGTCGTGCCCGTCCACGTCGGCGATCACGTGCCAGCCGTAGGCGCGGAACCGCGCGGGCGTATTGTCGGTGAACCAGCCCTCGACCTTGCCGTCGATGGAAATGCCGTTATCGTCATAGAAGACGATCAGCTTGCCGAGCCCGAGCGTTCCGGCAAGAGAGCACGCCTCGTGGGAGATGCCCTCCATGAGGCAGCCGTCGCCGGCAAAACAGTAGGTGTGGTGGTTGACCAGTTCGTGACCGGGCCGGTTGAACTGCGCGGCCAGAATCTTCTCCGCCAGCGCCATGCCCACGGCGTTGGCCAGCCCCTGGCCGAGCGGGCCGGTGGTCGTCTCGACGCCTGGCGTATACCCGAGTTCCGGGTGCCCCGGAGTCCGCGAACCAAGCTGGCGGAACTGGCGGATGTCGTTCATGCCCAGGTCGTAACCGGAGAGGTGCAGCAGGCTGTACAGCAACATGGAACCGTGCCCGTTCGAGAGCACGAAACGATCCCGGTTCCACCAGTCAGGGTTGGCAGGGTTGTGCCGAAGGTGATCGTTCCACAGCACTTCGGCAATATCCGCCATGCCCATGGGCGCCCCCGGGTGACCGGACTTTGCTTGCTGGACGGCGTCCATGCTCAGGGCACGGATCGCATTGGCAAGTTCACGACGAGAGGGCATCAGCGACAGTCTCCGGGTCTGCAGGTGGAGTCGACAGCCGCCCGGACACACCGGGCACACTGAAAGCCGTGAATTGTCTCGAAATCCACGGCCTCGGGCAAGACAGCCGGGACCGGCGCCGAGCGCCGCTCCCGGAGCCGGTTTCCCCAGGGTGGCCATTCACAATGGTTGAAATCCTCTCAGAACACGATAGTTTAGGGGGAGGCTGAGCCGGACCTGTCCTGGCTCAGCGAATAATACGCCCTTCGTCACGTACTGGACGCTCGCCACATACACAAGGCGACTCGTACGTCGACCCAGGCACCGCGTCTGCAAAGCGACGCGTTGCGTGTCCTTCGGGCTGCCGGAGCTGGATGACCTGCATCACCAGGTTTCCCCGTCCTGCTCTGCGGCCAAAAACAATCAACTTTTTTTCAGTGCGGGCGCTCAGCAGACGTCTGGGTTCCGCAAGCAAGCTGCCGGCCGCACACCACCATTGCGGTTGATCAGCAACAGTGCAGCTGTTTTCGCCGAGCCAGCGGGTTTGGAGACGGATTCGTCCATCCAGACCATTCGTGGTTCAGGTTTTGAATTACGGGCACCTGACACCCCGGGCCGGCCGCGTGCCAGCTGCACGCATTTTTCCCTGGACGGTGGGAGGTAACACTATGTCTTCGACAGCAAGTAAAGATCAGGCTTTCGGGCCGAAACCCGAGGAATGTCGCGACACGGATCACTACGTAAAAGAGTACAACGACGGCTTTGTCGACAAATGGGACGACCTGATCGACTGGGACAGCCGCGCGGAGAGCGAGGGCGATTTCTTCATCCAGACGCTGAAGGAGCGTGGCGTCAAGCGTATCCTGGACGTTGCCTGCGGCACCGGCTTCCACTCGGTTCGGCTGATCGAGGCCGGCTTTGACGTGGTCAGCGCCGATGGCAGCGCCGACATGCTCGCCAAGGCGTTCGAGAACGGCCGCAAGCGCGGACATATCCTGCGCACGGTGCAGGCCGACTGGCGCCAGCTGAACCGGGACATCAACGGCCGCTACGACGCGGTGATCTGCCTCGGCAACTCCTTCACCCACCTGTTCAACGAGAACGATCGCCGCAAGACGCTGGCGGAGTTCTATTCCGCGCTGAACCACGACGGTGTGCTGATCCTGGACCAGCGGAACTACGACTCCATTCTGGACCACGGCTACTCCAGCAAGCACACGTACTACTACTGCGGCAACGACATTTCGGTCTACCCCGAGTACGTCGACCCGGGCCTGACCCGCTTCCGCTACGCCTTCCCGGATGACTCCGTCTACCACCTGAACATGTTCCCGCTGCGCAAGGCCTATGCACGCCGTCTCATGCGCGAGGTCGGGTTCCAGGACATCCAGACCTACGGCGATTTCAAGGAGACCTACCGCGAGAGCGAGCCGGACTTCTTCATCCACTTCGCCGAGAAGAGTTATGTGGAGGACGAACAATGAGCAGTCAGAACTACAGCGGCGCCGTCGCGACGGCGCGCGAGTACTACAATAGTGACGATGCGGACCGCTTCTACCACCGGGTATGGGGCGGCGAGGACATTCACGTCGGCCTCTACGAGGATGACGAGGAGCCCATCGCCGATGCCAGTCGCCGCACCGTTGCCCACATGGGCGATCTGCTGGGCGAGCTGACCCCGGAGCACAAGGTTCTGGACCTCGGCGCCGGCTACGGCGGCACCGCCCGCTATCTCGCCTCGTCGTTCGGCTGCCCCGTGGTGGCGCTGAACCTGTCGGAGGTGGAGAACGAGCGCGACCGCGAGATGAACCGTGCGGTAGGCCTGGATCACCTGATCGAGGTGCTGGACGCCAGCTTCGAGGAGATTCCTTACCCGGATAACCACTTCGACGTGGTCTGGTCCCAGGATTCCTTCCTGCACAGCGGCAACCGTGAGAAGGTCATTGAGGAAGCAGCGCGCGTGCTCAAGCCGGGCGGCGTGCTGATCTTCACCGACCCGATGCAGGCGGATGACTGCCCGGAGGGCGTACTGCAGCCGATCCTGGATCGGATTCACCTGGAGACCCTGGGGTCGCCCGGGTTCTATCGGGAGACTGCGAAGAAGTACGGTCTCGAAGAGATCGACTACGAGGACCACGCCCACCAGCTGCCGCGCCACTACGGCCGGGTGCTGGAAGAGACGAAACGCCGCGAGGCGAGTCTCGAGGGCGAGATTTCGCCGGAGTACATCGAGCGGATGAAAGCCGGCCTGCAGCACTGGGTTAACGGTGGCAACAACGGCTACCTGGCCTGGGGCATTTTCCGTTTCCGCAAGGCGTGATGCGCGGGGGCGGGCCCCTGCCGACGCAGCGGCGCACCGCCCCGGCTATCGACACGGATTACTCAATAGAGAGGAGCAACAATGAGCAAGTCTTACATGTTTACTTCGGAGTCCGTCTCCGCCGGTCACCCGGACAAGATGGCCGACCAGATCTCCGATGCGGTGCTGGACGCCATTCTGGAGCAGGACCCGAAGGCCAAGGTTGCCTGTGAAACGCTGACCACCACCGGCATGATCATGCTGGCCGGCGAGCTCAAGACCACCGCCAACGTGCCCTTCGAGGACATTGCCCGCGCCACCACCAAGCGCATCGGCTACACCTCCTCCGACATGGGCTTCGACGCGGACACCTGCGCCTTCATCAACGCGCTGGGCAAGCAGTCCCCGGACATTAACCAAGGCGTCGAGCGCAAGCTGCCCGAAGACCAGGGTGCCGGCGACCAGGGCATCATGTTCGGTTACGCCTGCGACGAGACCGACGTCTACATGCCGGCGGCCATCAACTACGCCCACCGCCTGGTGGAACAGCAGGCTACCCTGATGGCCAACGGCAAGCTGAAGTGGCTGCGCCCGGACGCCAAGAGCCAGGTGACCCTGCGCTACGAAGACGATGTGGCCGTGGGCGTCGACGCCGTGGTGCTGTCCACCCAGCACTCCGAAGAGGTCAGCGACAACGAGATCCACGAATCGGTGATGGAAGAGATCATCAAGCCGGTGCTGCCGGCCAAGTGGATCGACAACAACACCAAGTTCCACATCAACCCGACCGGCCGTTTCGTGGTCGGTGGGCCGATGGGTGACTGCGGTCTGACCGGCCGGAAGATCATCGTCGACACCTACGGCGGCATGGCCCGTCACGGCGGCGGTGCCTTCTCCGGCAAGGACCCGTCCAAGGTGGACCGCTCCGCTGCCTACGCCGCACGCTACGTGGCCAAGAACGTGGTCGCTGCCGGCCTGGCCAGCAAGTGCGAGGTGCAGCTCTCCTACGCCATCGGCGTGGCCGAGCCCACCTCCGTGATGGTCGAGACCTTCGGCACGGCCAAGATCGACGAAGCCAAGATCGAGAAGATCGTGCGCGACCAGTTCGACCTGCGTCCGTTCGGCATCGTCAACACGCTGGACCTGCTGCGTCCGATCTACTCCAAGACCGCGTCCTACGGCCACTTCGGCCGCGAAGACGAGGAGTTCACCTGGGAGCGGACCGACAAGGCCGCCGCCCTGAAGGACGCCGCCGGCCTCTGAGCCGATGTGCCAGGCTTGCCGGGGGTGGACCATTCCCGGCAAGGCGTGACTTAATCAGTGTCCACGCAGCGCCCGAGGGTACTGCGTGAGGGTTGCCGGCCGCGGATACCGCGGTCGGCCGTCCCGCTGAGGAGCGCTGCAACAGGCCAGAAGCCTGCCAGGCTCAGCCGGATGCCTACTCATACGAACTGCGCTGTAGAGAATCGGAGTCAGCAACAATGAATGCTGTCGTAGATAGCCAGAATGACTACATCGTCCGTGATATCGGTCTTGCCGACTGGGGTCGCAAGGAAATCGAGATCGCCGAGACGGAAATGCCGGGCCTGATGTCCGTGCGCGAGGAATACCGTGCCAAGCAGCCCCTGAAGGGCATGCGCATCGCCGGTTCCCTGCACATGACCATCCAGACCGCCGTGCTCATCGAAGCGCTGGTGGACCTGGGCGCGGAAGTGCGCTGGGCCTC
Source organism: Aquisalimonas sp. (assembly GCA_007126095.1). Lineage (GTDB taxonomy): Bacteria > Pseudomonadota > Gammaproteobacteria > Nitrococcales > Aquisalimonadaceae > Aquisalimonas. Next base: position 2,029 of record SLBZ01000006.1, on the reverse strand, counting down.
CTGCAACATCTACTCCACCCAGGATCACGCCGCCTCGGCCATCGCCAAGAGCGGCGTGCCCGTGTTCGCCTACAAGGGCGAAACCCTGGACGAGTACTGGGAGTACATCCACCGCATCTTCGATTTCGACGGCGGTGCCAACACCATCCTCGATGACGGCGGCGACGCCACTACCCTGCTGACCGTCGGCTCCAAGGCGGAGAAGGACCCCTCCTTCCTGGAACACCCCGGTGCCGAGGAAGAGAAGGCCCTGTTCAACAGCATCAAGGCGCGTCTGGAGACCAACCACGGCTGGTACACCAAGCAGCTGGAGCAGATCCGCGGCGTGTCCGAAGAGACCACCACCGGCGTGGCCTCCCTGCTGAAGATGGAAAAGGCGGGCGAACTGCCCTTCCCGGCCATCAACGTCAACGACTCGGTGACCAAGTCCAAGTTCGACAACCTCTACGGTTGCCGCGAGTCCCTGGTGGACGGCCTGAAGCGTGCCACCGACGTCATGATCGCCGGCAAGATCGCCGTGGTCTGTGGCTTCGGCGACGTGGGCAAGGGCTCCGCCCAGAGCCTGAAGGCCATGGGCGCCACGGTGTGGATCACCGAGATCGACCCGATCTGTGCCCTGCAGGCGATGATGGAAGGCTACCAGGTGGTCACCATGGACGATGCCGCCGACAAGGCGGACATCTTCGTTACCGCCACCGGTAACTACCAGGTCATCACCCATGACCACATGGTGCGCATGAAGCACAACACCATCGTGTGCAACATCGGCCACTTCGACAACGAGATCGATGTTGCCAGCCTGCGTAAGTACGAGTGGGACAACATCAAGCCGCAGGTTGATCACATCACCCTGCCCAGCGGCAACAAGATTCTGCTGCTGGCCGAAGGCCGCCTGATCAACCTGGGTTGCGCCACGGGCCATCCGAGCTTCGTGATGTCCAACTCCTTCACCAACCAGGTGCTTGCGCAGATCGAGATCGCCCAGAATCTCGAAAAGTACGAGAAGAAGGTCTACGTGCTGCCGAAGCACCTGGACGAGAAGGTGGCGGAGCTGCACCTGAAGAAGCTGGGTGCCAAGCTCACCAAGCTTACGAAGGAGCAGTCCGAGTACCTCGGTCTGGACGTGAACGGCCCGTTCAAGCCGGATACCTACCGGTACTGATCGGCGTATTCACGCCTGGGGTGCGCAACGGGCGGCGGAGGCCGCTGCGTTGCCACCCCTGCCAGCGGGCCGGCAATTGGCCGGCCCGCGCGGCCAATCCCGAATCACGGGGGTGATTATGGAATCCCAGAAAAAACACTCACCGGTTTTCAGTTTCGAGTTCTTCCCGCCCAAGAACGACGAAGGGGAAGAACGGCTGCGCAAGACCCGCGAGCGCCTGCAGGCGCTGGGGCCGCGCCTGTTCTCGGTGACCTTCGGCGCGGGGGGCTCCACGCGCGAGCGTACGTTCGAGACGGTAATCGATATCCAGAAGCGCTCCGGCATCGACGTGGCACCGCACCTGTCGTGCATCGATGCCACGCCGGACAGCATCCGTGAGCTGCTGAACCGCTATCGCGAGAACGGCATCCGCAACATCGTCGCCCTGCGCGGTGACATGCCGTCCGGAACCGGCGGTGGCCCGGGCCACTTCAAGTACGCCAATGAGCTGGTGGAGTTCATCCGCCAGGAGCACGGCGACCACTTCCACATCGAGGTGGGCTGCTATCCGGAGATTCACCCGGAAGCCAAGGATGCCTTCAGCGACCTGGAGAACTTCAAGCGCAAGGTGGAGGCCGGCGCGGACAGCGCCATGAGCCAGTACTTCTTTGCGCCGGAGGGCTACTACCGCTTCGTGGAGAGCTGCGAGAAGATGGGGATCACCATCCCCATCGTGCCGGGCATCATGCCCATCGTGAACTTCCAGCAGCTGGCCCGCTTCTCCGACATGTGCGGTGCGGACATTCCGCGCTGGCTGCGCAAGCGCCTGGAAGCCTATGACGCCAAGGGCGACAAGGAGTCCATGCAGGCCTTCGGCATCGACGTGGT
>SLBZ01000159.1 GCA_007126095.1 Aquisalimonas sp. | reverse complement strand
TTACGCCGCTCCTACAGCGTTCACGGCACCCGAATCCACGTAGGAACCTGTAGGAGCGGCGTAAGCCGCGACCCCTCCCAGAGCCGAAGCCTTATCCCCCACCTGTGCCATCCTCCACCCAAACCGCATCCCACAGCGGATAATCCCCGACCCGCTCCACCAACCCCGCCCGCAACGGGTTCGCGATCACGTAGCGGGCCATGGCGCGCAGATCCGCATCGCGCCTTACCCCGTGGTCGTGGAAGCCGGGTTGCCAGATGGGGGCGGTGTGGGAGGTGGTGCGAGTGATAGTGCGGGCGGAACGGCCTTTCAATCCGCGTACCGCGTCTTTCAGAGTCGTGTCGCCGTTGAGCTGTAGCAGCCAGTGGAGGTGATCCGGCATGACCACGTAACAGTAGGTGGTCGCTACTGGTGATAACCGTTGCAGCTCCCTGACCACGATCCGGCCAGTGCCGAGTGTGCGGAAAAGCGGCTTCCGATCATGGGTCGCAGTGGTGACGAGGTAGAAATGATCGGGCAATGAGACCCGGCCGCGCCGAAGGGCGGCGTAGCCGGGGGAGCGGGGGTTCCTTCCCATGGCGCAGATCCTTCTGCATTCACACTTTGTGCTGTCGGGGCTGAAGCCCCTCCCACTCCCTGATCTCTGAGCTTGTGAGAGGGGTAGATCATGGGGGTGTGGGAGGGGCTTCAGCCCCGATGATCAATCCCCCAAAACCAGAACATCCCCCTCACCCGGCCCATCACCATCCACCAGCTCCACGATGGCCACGTCGTCGCCGGCGAAGTCCACGACTTCCACCACGCCCTTGCGGCTGCCGGGGCGCCAGCCCACCGGGCGGTCGCTGGGGTTGCGGACGATGCTGGGCTCGCCGCGGACTTCCAGGCGAGTGCCTTCCTCCAGGCCGGAGTCGCGGCCGGCGCTGATGGCCCAGCCCTCGGCCTCCTCGGCGAAGGCGCGGGCGTGCCAGGGGGCGGTGTCGATGCGGTCCACGGTGGCGATCAGGGCCTGGTCGGCGAAGGTGCGCCAAGCCTGCTCTGGCACGCTGCCGTCCACTTCGGGCAGTTCGCTCACGCGCTCGCTGTGGGGGTACTCCAGCGCCACGTCGTAGCTGCTCCAGCGCACTTCACTGCCGTCGGTTTCCACGTACACGATGGTGCGCAGCCCGGGATAGACGGCCAGGGAGCCGGCGCAGGCGGGCAGGTCACCCGGGACGCAGCCGGCTTCTTCCATGGCGTCGCGGGTGGCGTCGTCGTCCAGCAGCACGATGGGGTGGTCCGGCGCCACCTCTCGGAAAGCCGCGGAGGCTGCGTCCCGTTCGCCGTCCAGCAGCAGGCCCACGCGCTGGCGCGGTGTATCCGTGGCCACCCGGTCGCGGTCGCCGTCGCGCTCGCTGCGTTCCTCCTCGAGCCGCTGAATGGCGGCCTCCAGCTCGGCGATGCGGTCTTCGTCCGCTTCGTCCATGGTGTCGGCGTCCCGGCCGAATAGTTCGCTGAAGAGGCTGGGGCGATCCGACCAGTCTTCATGCTGCAGGCCGAAGGCCTCGCGGTACTGACCTCGCTCCTCGTCGCTGAGGCCGCCATCGGAGGCGCAGCTCGCGAGCAGCAGCGAGGCCAGGGTCAGTGAACCGAACAGCGCGACGGGACGTTGCGTCATGGCAAGCTCCATGCTGGGTTGAACAACGGAAGCAGGCAGCATAGGAAACCCCGCCGCTGCTGGCAATGGCGGCGTGCTGCAGGGTGCCGGGCGGCGTCAGAAACGGAGAATGCCGCCGGCCTCGATCCAGCTCTCCCGGGCCTGGTAGTCCACGGCGTTGTGGTCGCCGCCGGCGCTCTCTTCGCCGTACCACACCTGGTTGTACTCGAAGCGGATACTGGACCGGCCCCAGAAGCGGAACTCCGCTCCGGCGCCGATGCGCAGGCCGTCCAGCCAGTCCTGATCACGGAAGCCGGGCAGGCTGAGGTCGTACTTGCGCTGCTGATAGCCGGCGCGGCCGTAGAGCAGCGTGTTCTGGTTCACCAGGCCGCCCATGACGCCGGACAGGCCCCAGCCTTCACGGGCGTCCATGTCCAGGCGGTTGTCGTCCAGCCGCAGCTGCCCGCTCAGGGCGCTGAAGCCGTAGCTTGCCTCGCCGCCCAGGTACAGCCCGCCGCTGCTCCAGCCGTAGCCGCTGTAGCCGGTGAGCAGGGCGCCGGAGGTGTTCAGGTCCAGCCCCAGGGCATCGCCGCTAAACCGGCCGTCGGTCTGCACCACGCTGCTGCCGTAACCGATACCGAGCCCGGCGTAGCCACCATCCCAGCCAAGAGCCGGGGCGGGACCCCAGGCGAGCAGCGCGGCGGCTGCGGCAATGGCCCCCAGATGGCGGTGCATGGCGGGACTCTCCGAAAAAAAGGGCGCCCGAAGGCGCCCTCTCAGTATAGTCAAGCTGTCCGGTTCAACTTAGAACTGGACGTTGACGTTGACGCTGGTGGCGAAGACGTCGCGACCAAGATAGTCCTCGGCGTCCGCGTAGCCCGCAGTGCCGTAGACGGTCGTGGACTCGGTCAGGGCGTAGTGAGCCTGGGCATCGAGGAACACCACGTCTTCGTCACGCGGACCCGCGTCGCCATCGTCATAGTTCACGAACCCTGCCGCACCCATGAAAGTCCAGTCCATCATTTCGTAGGTCGCGCGGGCCGCGATCAGCGTGCGGCTCATGCCGTCCTGTTCAGCAGTGCCGGGCGTGCCCGGTGCGGCAAGACCACTCAGGTTCAGACCTGCGATCGAGGTGGCGGACTGGTCATGATCCGGGCTGTTGTTGATCAGGCTCGAGAAGCTGTCATAACCCCCGGCGACGAGGTTGCCATCGGCAGCGTGGAAGACCTGACCTTCGATCAGGAGTTCCGGCGTCAGCTGGAAACCACTCTTCACGTAAGCACCGAAGGTGTCTTCGCTGTAAAGTGCGCGGCCATCACCCAGGTAGTGCATGCCCACTTCGTAGCTGAGGTCGCCGGCCGCCCCCTGGACGTAAGGGGATACGAGGGTGGCGCCGCGGAGTCCGTAGTTGGCAGCATCACCGCCGGAGGAGGAGCTTTCGAACTGGGCGATCAGGAGGCCATAGTTCACGTCTTCTGCAAGCGGGCCCAGGAACGCGCCAAAGTACAGCATGCCGTCGTCGGCGCGGTCCGCCGTGGTGACAGACTGACGCACGTCGGAGGCCACAATTGCCGTATGACCGCCGCCCAGGGGGGTCACCAGGGAGATGCGGTCACGCCGGTCGTCGGTGGTGGTCAGGCCGCTGGGGTTCCAGTTGGCCATCTGTCGGCCGATGTTCACCTGGCCGATGGCCGTGGGCATTGAGACGTAGCCGTAATCGAGTTCCACGTTCCGGTGGTTCCGGGAAGAGAACGGCGTTTCGTCAGCAGTGAAGGTGCCAGTGGCCGGGTCTATGACTGGGTTGTTGCCG
>SLBZ01000047.1 GCA_007126095.1 Aquisalimonas sp. | reverse complement strand
TCCATGGGCGATGGCGCGGAGATCGCCGTCATCGAGGGCGACCTTGCCGAGGAGGAGCCGTTCACGTTCCGCCTGCGCCTGGAGGACGGCTACCGCATCAAGCCGCACATCCACCCGGCCTACGAACGCGGCACCATTCTGCAAGGGACGTTGCACTTTGCCCACGGTGAGGCCTTCGACGCCGACAACACCACGGCTCTGCCGGAGGGGAGTACCTTCATCATGCCGCCGGGGGCCCCGATGTACGGGTACGCCGAAGGCGAGGTGATCTTCCAGCTGCACGGTACCGGGCCGTGGGGCATCGAGTACCTGGACCCGGAGCACGACCCGCGGCAATAGCCGCAATGCGCGCCGCCACGGCAGCCCCGTGGCGGCGCAACCACCCGCGAGGACCGTGAGGGAGGTGGACTGCCATGGGCCGGAACCCGGTCATCCACCGCATGGGCGCATGCCTGGCCCACTGCTGGCTCCGGCGTGCCCAACCGGTGCTGATGCTGGCGGCCGTGCTGCTGGTGCTGGTGAAGGTTGGCGCCGAGCCGCCCCAGTGGCTGCTTCAGGGCACCGACAGCGTGGCCGTGCTGGTGGCGGCCTGCGTGGTCTACGCCCTGCTTCTGGCGATCCCGTTCGTGCCCTCGGTGGAGATCGGCCTGCTGATCATGGTGCTGTTCGGCGTCCCCGGCGCGCTGGGGGCGTATCTGGCCACCTGTACCGGCCTTATGATGGCCTACGCCATCGGCGGCAGGCTCGGTTCGGGCACGCGCCGCCTGCAGCAATTCCACCGGGCCGGAAGTCGTCTGCACCGCCTGAGCGCACACCTGCCCGCAGGCGCCCTTCCGGTGCTGTCACTGGTGATGCTGCTGAACATGCCGGGGAATACGGCGGTCGGGGGTGGTGGCGGTATCGCCATGGCCTACGGCGCCGGTCGCCTGCTCACCTGGCGCGTGTATCTCGCCACCGTGGGCGTGGGCACGGGTCTGCTGCCATTGGCCTTCGTAACCGGCCTGGTGGGTATGGAACAGTTCGCCGGCTGGACCGGTCGCGGCTGAAGCCGCTCCCACTGGAGCGACTGCACGGTCGGCCCGGGAGCCACGCGATGCAGTCGCGGCGGTTGTCAGTAACCGCCGCGACTGTGCCGGCCATTACATGCGGAACGCCACGGCGGCCTGGTTGTAGCCCACGCCGGAGCCGATCATGACCACCAGATCGCCGCTCTTGATGCGCCCTTCGTCCACGCTCTTCGACAGGGCCATGGGGATACAGGCAGAGCCGGTGTAGCCCCACTTGTCCATGATCATCGGGGCCTTCTCCAGCGGCAGCCCGATGTTCTGCGCGGCCAGCTCCACGGTGTGGCGGTTCACCTGGGTGAAGATGACCTGGTCCACGTCGTCGACGGTGAAGCCGTTCTGCTCCGAGAGGCGCTTGAACAGCAGCGGCCAGCCCTCGTCGTTGATCTCCGGCGGGTAGCGCTTGACCATGCGCACGTTGGTGCGGCCGGCCTGCACCGATTCCACCGAGGCCGGCTCGGCGGTGCCGCCGGAGTAGATGCCCCAGCAGTCGGAGTAATCGCCGTCGGCCAGGAACGAGCTACCGATGAAGCCCGGCTCGTCAGAGGGCTCCACCACCGCGGCGCCGGCGCCGTCACCGTAGAAGAACACCGTGGGGTCTTCCGGGTCGGCCAGCTTGCGCATCATGTAGACCCCCACCACGAGAATGGTGCGGAAATGCTTGTTGGTGGCCAGCAGCCCGGCGGCGTTCGCCAGCGCGGTCGGGAACGAGGCGCAGGCGCAGGCGACATCGAAGGTGCCGGCCTGTTTCGCACCCAGCTTCTGCTGCAGCACCACGGAGGTGGATGGCGTGATGTAGTCGGGGGAGTCGGTGCCCAGGATGATGAGGTCCACATCCTCCGGCTTCCGTCCCGCCTTCTCCAGCGCCTGCTTCGCCGCCGGCAGCGCCAGGTCGGAGGAGGCCCAGTCGTCCGGCGCGTACCAGCGCTGCTCGATGCCGGTGCCGGCGGCCAGTTTGCCCACGACTTCGGGCTTGTCCAGTGCGGTGAAGCGCTCGTTCAGCTGTTCGTTGGTGATGCAGCGCTCGGGCAGATAGTGTGCCGTGGAAACGATCTTGGCGTGGCGATTCATGGGTTACGGACCTCTGCTACAGAAACCTGACTCGGCTGTCATGCGAAGGGCCAGAGTACCCCAAACACCCCGACAAGAAAATGGCCTTGTGCGGTGCAATGCGGGCGGGAGTCAGCGGATGTGAAGCAGTTCCGTCAGCAGCCGGGTATCCAGGTGCGAGCCCACCAGGTCGCCGAGCCGATCCAGCTCCTGCTCCCGGTGCGCCTGGTAATCCACGCCCTCGCCGGTTGCCAGCCCGGCGCGCGCCAGCAGCGCGTTGGCGGCGGTCGGCGCGTCGAACAGGCCGTGGACGTAACACCCCGCCACCTGACCGTCCGCGCTCACCGCGCCATCCGCACGATCCCCGAGCCGGATCAGCGGCCGCGCCAGATCGGCGCCGGTGGTGATGCCGTTGTGTATCTCGTAGCCCCGCAGCGGCGCGTCCTCGGGGATCAGGGTGCCGGTGACGTCGCGAAGCTGTTTGCCGGCGATCAGGCGCGTGTGCAGATCCAGCAGACCGAGCCCGGCGCTGGTGCCGGCATCGCCTTCCAGGCCGTCCGGGTCCGCGACACTGTGCCCGAGCATTTGGTAACCGCCGCAGATGCCGAGCACGTGCCCGCCGTAGCGGAGGTGGCGCAGCAGGACCTCGTCCCATCCCTGTTCCCGCAGCCAGGCCAGGTCCGCGCGGGTGCTCTTGCTGCCGGGGAGAATAATCAGATCGCCCGGCGGCGGCGTCTGCCCGGGGCCGATGAAGTGCAGGGCCACCTGCGGGTGCAGCCGCAGGGGGTCGAAGTCGTTGTGATTGCTCATGCGCGGCAGCGCGGGCACCACCACCTGCAGAGCGTCGGCGCCGGGAGCCGTGCCCGTGCGGCCGATGCTGTCCTCGGCGTCCAGCACCAGCCCCTGGACGAAGGGCAGAACGCCCGCCACGGGGGTGCCCGTGTGCCGGTGCAGCCAGTCCAGGCCACGGTCCAGCAGTGCCGGGTCGCCCCGGAAGCGGTTGATCACGAAAGCGCGGATGCGTTCGCGCTCCGGTGCCGACACCAGCTCCAGCGTGCCGACAAGCTGCGCGAAGACGCCGCCCCGGTCGATGTCGCCCACCAGCAGCACCGGGCAGTCCGCCGCCTCGGCAAAGCCCATGTTGGCGATGTCGTTGGCGCGCAGATTGATCTCCGCGGGGCTGCCGGCCCCTTCGGCGATGATGACGTCGTAACGGGCCGACAGGCTCTCCCATGCCGCCATGACGGCCTCCCGGGCGCTGGCCTTGAAGCCGTGGTAGTCCACCGCGTCCATGTTGCCGTAGACCTGCCCGCGCAGGATGACCTGGGCGCCCCG
>SLBZ01000029.1 GCA_007126095.1 Aquisalimonas sp. | reverse complement strand
TGGTCGATTTACAGCACATCCCTGTGCTGTAAATCGATGGCGGCGTCCCTGCCGCCACCCTTCGGGCCGGACGGCCTGCGGACCGGGGCTTCGCGAGTCGCCCGACAGGCTCGCCCCCCACTCGCGATACCCGAATCGAGGTTCGACCTCGAAACACAATCAAAACCGGATCGGAAGCCGCAGGGAGATCTGCACATCCGGCGCCGCGTCGGTGACTCCGAACCCGAAGCCGATGTTGGCGGTGGTCCGGGCACTCAACCTCTGGCTGATTCCCAGGGACGCAGTACCGACCTGCACGCGGCGGAAATTCGGCTGGAGTTGGTTTGCGGGATCCTTGATGCGGGTCCGGCCTACGATGGAGTGGTCGTAGCCCAGGCTGAACGACGTCCGGTCGTTCACCGCCAGCCCCATGCCCAGACCGAAACTGATGGCATCACCCGGGTCGACCCGACCGTACTCGCCGCCCACGTCGCGCTCGATGCTCCAGAGATAACTGACGTGGCCATAGAGCACCGCCGGCTGAGTAGGGTAGACCATGCTCAGGCTCGGCTGCACGCTCCAGAACCCCGAGCCCGTGGGCTGCTCAAGGAACGCCTCGCCGATACTGTCACCCTCGTCGGTCAGGAGCTCCTGCGTGTCCACATCGAACGGTCCCCGCCCGGTGTCGGACTTGATCCGCACTCCGCCCACGAACAAGGGCCCTTCAGCGCCGGTGTTGATCTGGTAGCGGATCCCCGCTTCGATGTCGCCGAGGCCATGACCCGTGGAGCGCTCCACGCCGGGATAACTGGTATCCGCCAGAATCTCCCGCTCCCGGATCGTCTCCTCCCGGTAGAGGTACGGGACGCGCGCCTCCACCTCCAGCCGCTGAGTGAGCCCGTAGCGCAGGGTCAGGGCGGAGGTGAGCGTGTCCCGCTGCACCTGGCTGACGTTGATGAGGCCGATAGCGATGGCGGGGATGACGGTAAACCCCTGGATGTCCACCTGCGTGGACCCCGCGTGGGTGTATTGCAGGGAAGGCTCCACCACCAGCGATCCGCGGGAACTCAGCACCGACCGCTCGCCGGTGACCACGCCCACGTCGCGGGCCCTGCTGCCACCATCCTCGCTCTGAGCCTGGACCTGAGCATGACTGAGGGAAAGAACCACCGCCGCACCAACCAACGACCAACGCACCATTCCCATCGCCGGACCCCTGTGTTCTGAGCCCGTCAGGCGGGCATTGTGTTTCTTCCGGGCACCGCCGATCAGTCCGTTGTCGCGCTCCGCTGTTCGGTTAGCGCACCTCCAGTCCGTGACGTCTGATCATGCGGTACAGAGTGGCGCGCGATACCCCCAGGGCCTGCGCCGCCAGGGAGTAGTTATGCGTGTACCGTGCCAACGCGTTGCGGATCGCCACCCGCTCCGCTTCCTGCCGCACCACGGCCAGGGAATCCACCTTCCGGTGCACCTGCCGGCGGCGCTCCAGCCCCAGATCCCGCGGCGTGATCAGGGCGTGATCGCTCAGCACCGCGGCGCGGCGAACCCGGTTCATGAGCTCGCGCACGTTACCTGGCCAGTTATGGGCCTGCATGGCCTCCATGGCATGGCGGCTGAAGCCCTTGGCGCGCCCACGCCCTTCCCCGGAGTACTCCTGCAGGAAATGCTGGGCGAGCGTGATCACGTCGTCGGCGCGATCGCGCAACGGCGGGAGTTCCAGGCGCAGGACGTTGAGGCGATAGTAGAGATCCTCACGGAAGAGGTTACGGGTAATGGACTCTTCCAGGTCCACATATGTTGCAGCGATGACACGCACCCGTGGATGGACCTGGCGGGAGGCGCCGAGCCGCTCGAACGTCCCCTCCTGGAGGAAACGCAGCAGGTTGACCTGGAGATCCATGGGCAGGTCGCCGATTTCGTCCAGGAACAGCGTGCCCCCATCGGCCGCCTCCAGTCGCCCGATACGCCGGCTCGAAGCGCCGGTGAAGGCACCGCGCTCGTGGCCGAACAGTTCGGAGTGGATCAGCGACGCCGGCAGCGCGCCGCAGTTCACCGCTACGAACGGGCCGTCCGCCTGGGCGGACGCGTCGTGGATCGCCTGGGCGGCCAGCTCCTTGCCCGTGCCGCTTTCACCCTGAATCAACACTGGTGCCCGGGAGCGGGCGTAGCGCGGGATCAGTCGGAACAGCCGCTGCATGGCCAGGCCATTGCCGACCATCGACCCGGAGCGACCCTCGCAGGGCGGCTCGGCACCGAGACCGGCAACCCCCCAGGCGTGGCCAAGACAGTAGGCCAGGCGGCGCTCGTCGAGCGGAAGCACGTGGTAGTCGTAGCAGTGATCGCAGATCGCATCCACGACCGCGCCAATGGCGAGACACTCCCGGGGCAGCGAAGCGACCCAGCGGATGTGGCGCATGGACAGCAGCAGATCATGCCAGTCCCGGGTCAGTCCGCTGGGGCCAAGACTGATGACCCCGACCCGGAACCGCTCCCGCTGGTGCAGAGCCTCTGCCTCTTCAGGCGTCTCCGCCGGGAATGACGTCCATCCGCAGGCCCCTAATGCCTCCGGCAGCGGTGCCGCTTCCCCCGATGGACTGATGTGAAGCAGACTGCGTGCCAGCACGCCCGATGCCCCCGTGCGTTGTGGACCAGCCTAAACGCTTGGTAGAGTTATTTCGCATCGGAAGTATAGTCACGTGCGACGACTTTGCCATGGCCGCGACGCCTCAGGCGGACACGCCCAGATACCTGCCCAGCACCTCGTCGTCGGTCATGGCCGCCTTGTCATCCGTCTCGTAGACGATCTGCCCTTCGGCCATGAAGTAGGCCCGGTCCGCAGCCAGGGCGGCCGCCTTGACGTTCTGCTCGATCAGCAGCACGGCAACACCCTCACGGCTCAGATCCCGGAGCCCATTGGAGACCGTCTCCACCACGGACGGGGCCAGCCCCTCGGTGGGCTCGTCGAGGATCAGACATCCGGGATTGGTTACCAGCGCCCGGCCGATGGCGAGCATGGAGCGTTCGCCGCCGGAGATCTGGTTGCCGTAAGACCGGCGCCGCTGCGCCAGCGAAGGGAACATGTCGTAGACGGCCTGCAGGGTCCATCGGTCACCGGTCGGCCCCGGGCGACTGTTCAGCGTCAGGTGCTCCTCGACCGTCAGCGACGGAAACAGCCGCCGGCCCTGGGGCACGTAACCGACGCCGTGGCGCGCGATGCGGTGCGGAGCCCAGCCGGTTACGTCGGTGCCGAAAATGCTGATCCGGCCTTCCACCTGCGGTGGATTGAGGCCGACAAGCGCCCTTGCCAGCGTGGTCTTGCCCACGCCGTTGCGCCCCATGATGGCGACGCACTCCCTGCCCACCCCCAGATTCAGGCCCTGCAGCGCATGGCTGAGTCCGTAGTGGGCGTTCAGTTCGGTCACGGAAATCATTGATTCAGCCATGGGCGCGCCCCAGATAGATATCCCGCACGCCTTC
>SLBZ01000085.1 GCA_007126095.1 Aquisalimonas sp. | reverse complement strand
CGTCATTGACGACATGGGCGACCGGCCGCTGGAAGGTCAGCGCGTCGCCGACCTGACGGTCCCCGTGGTCTGCGCATTCCTGCCGCACACGCCCCACGCGCCGCGCCAGGCACGGGCGTGCCACCGTGCCGGCAAGGACGTCATGCTGCACCTGCCCATGGAGGCTCTCAACGGCGGCGAACTGGGTCCCGGCGGGGTGACCCTGGACATGACCCCGGAGCGCTTCCGGGACGTGGTTGAGGAGAACCTCGATGCCATTCCGCACGTGGCGGCGGTGAACAACCACATGGGCAGCCTCCTGACGCAGCACCCGGGGCACATGACCTGGCTCATGGAGATTCTCGCGGAGGCGGGCGGGCTGCTGTTTCTCGACAGCCGCACGTCGCCCGATACCGTCGGCAAGCAGATGGCCCGTGAAGCCGATCTTCCCGCCCTGGAGCGGGATGTCTTTCTGGACCACTACCGCGACCCGGAAGCCATCGACCGGCAGCTCCGGCTGTTGTTACGGCAGGCGCGCCGCGACGGCACCGCCGTGGGTATCGGGCATCCCTACCCGGAGACGCTCGATGTGCTCGAAGAGCGGCTGGAGGAACTCGCCGACGCCTACGGCGTCGAGCTGGTCGGACTGGAGGAGCTCTACGGACGGCGCAATGGCCGGTAGCAAAGGAGGGCAGTAATGAACCCGTCAACCCTGATCGGGATGATCTTCGGCATCGGCCTTCTGGCGGCCGTGCTGCTGTTCGCGGCCGAGGATCCGGTGGCCTACATCAACCTGCCCGGCCTCGGGATCGTCATCGGCGGCACCCTGGCGGCCACGTTCATCAGCTACCCCCTGCGCGAAGTGGTACGGGTGTTCGGGCTGTTGGGCATCGTGTTCCGCAACGAGCGCCTCTACACCCGGGACGACATGGACGAGTTGGTGCAGATGGCGCGCCTGTGGTTTCGCAACGACCTGCGCGCCGTGGAACGCGCCCTGGACCGGGTGCGGAACCCGTTCCTGCGCACCGGTGTGCAGCTCGTGATCGACGGTACCCCCGAGGACGACATTCTGGACCTGCTGCGCTGGCGCATCGCCCGTCTGCGCACCCGCGAGCACGCCGAGGCGCAGATGTTCCGGTCCATTGCCACCTTCGCGCCCGCCTTCGGCATGATCGGCACCCTGGTGGGGCTGATCAACATGCTGTTCGTCCTGGAGACCAGCGACATGACGGTGATCGGCCAGCATATGGCCATTGCCCTGCTGACGACCTTCTACGGCATCCTGCTGGCGAATCTCGTATTCAAGCCCGTTGCCGTGAAGCTCGAGCGCCGGACCGAAGAGCGCCTGATCGCCATGAACATGGTGCTGGAAGGGGTGGCGCTCATCTGCCAGAAACGCAATCCGGCCTTTGTGCGCGAGACGCTGAAGTCGTTCATGGCGGAGTATCAGGACGAGATCCGGGAGGCCCCGGGCCGCGATCCCGCAACGCGGGGAGCCGGGCCCAATGGCTAGTGACCTCGCGGGCGCCCGCCGGGGGCGGACGGGGGCTGCCGGACGATTCCGTCCGGACCTGCTGGAACCCACGGCGCGGGACAGCGACGACGAGACCGGGTGGCTGCTGACTTATCTGGACGTCATGACGCTGCTGCTGGTGCTGTTCATCGTCCTGCTCGCGTTTGCGGACCTGGAGCCGGGGACGCCCCACTCGCCACGGGTGCTGCCGGACTCGCTCATGCTGCCCCTGTCCATGGTTCCCGCTGAGCCGGTCCCGTCGCCGCAACCCGAATCGGCTGAGACTGCGGCGACCGGCACCGACATGACCGCCGAAGGCGTGGAGATCATCGAAGAAGCGGATCGCATCAGCCTGCGCATCCAGGACAACCTGCTCTTCCAATCCGGTCAGGCCAGTCTGACCGACGACGGCCTGGCGGTGCTGGACGGGGTGGTCGAGATCCTGCGGGCGCATGACGGCCCCATTTCCGTGGAAGGCCATACCGACAACGTCCCCATCGCCACCGAGTCGTTCCCCTCCAACTGGGAGCTGTCCACGGCCCGCGCCACCCGCGTGCTGCGGTATCTGGAGGGCGCCGGTGTCGAGGCCTCGCGCATGCGTGCGGTGGGGCGGGCCGACACCGACCCGGTGGCTCCCAACACCAACATCCCCGGGCGTGCGGCGAACCGGCGGGTGGACCTGATCATGCACCAGCGCGAGTTGCCGTGACCGCGCTGCGGCGCATGCCGGAAAATGTGACATGCGCCACTATGTTGCACCGCGACGTGTCGTTACAATGCAACCACTCCTTGGTACGGGAACCTAGGCTGATTGCTGCTACCACAGCTGCCGGGCGCGTGCCTCCGCCGGCTGGTGACGATTTAGGTAGACGATGCATCGACAAGGGCTGCAGATCGGGCTGATGATCGCGGTGCTGGGCGCTGGAAGCGCCGGTGCCGGGGGACTCGTGCCCACGCACGCGTACCAGCAGCAGCCCCTGAACCTCGACCTGCGACTGAGTGCGGACGACTGGCTGCTTCAGGGCCAGCCCGGGACAGAACAGCGGGCGGCTGCGGTCTACTACGGGGCATCAGGCAGCACCAACGGCCTGGCGGCCAAATCCAGCCGCGCCGGCAGCGGGTTCCGGGTCGGCCCCATCGTGCCGGCGTTGTGCGAGGATGATCTCCCCGGGACCAGCGCCGTGGTCGATGCCTACAGCCGCGCCATGGAGTGCGACGACGACCAAATCGGCCTGTCGGTGTCCATCCGCAACTACTGAGCCCCGCGCCGTGCCCGCGGACAGGGTGCGTGCCCATGCCATGCCGCGCACCGTACGCCCCCCGAAGTCAGCCCTCGTCGCGATCCAGCGGCCGGATCAGCCCTTCCTGCACCACCGACGCCACTAGCGCGCCATCGCGGTTGAAAATGTGCCCGCGTGTGAAGCCGCGGGCATTGGAGGCGCTGGGGCTGTCCATGTGATACAGCAGCCAGTCGTCCATGCGAAATGGCCGGTGGAACCACATGGCGTGATCCAGGCTGGCCATCTGCGTCTGTTCCTGAAAGATGGTGCGGCCGTGTGGCAGCAGTGCGGTGCCGAGCAGGCGGAAATCCGACGCGTAGGCCAGCAGCGCACGATGGACGGTATCGTCGTCCGGCAGCGCGCCCTGGGCACGAATCCACGAGTTGCGGAACGGCGCCACCGGCTCCGGGTCCATGGGGTCTTCGGGGTCGATGGGGCGGATCTCGATGGGCCGCGCACGGGTGGATGCCTCCCGGAACTTCTCCGGCAGCCGCTCGCGGTTGCGCTCCATGATCTCCAGCTCGGATTCCACGTCGTCCGGTGCGGGAATGTCCTCCGGCATGTCGAGCTGGTGGTCGTAGCCTTCCTCCTGGATCTGGAACGACACCGACATGTTGAAGATGGGGCGCCCATGCTGAATGGCGACGATCCGGCGCGTGTTGAAGCTGCCGCCGTCACGGGCGCGCTCCACGTCGTAGACGATCGGGGCGTTGGCATCCCCGGCGCGCAGGAAGTAGGCGTGCAGTGAATGGGCAAAGCGGTCCGCGTCCACCGTGCGGCCGGCCGCGACCAGCGCCTGCCCGAGCACCTGACCGCCGAACACGCGCGTGCCAACGATGTGCCGGCTCTCGCCGCGGAACAGGTTGGTTTCCAGTTGCTCCAGATCCAGCAGCCCGACCAGTTTGTCTAGTTGTGCGTTCATGCCTGCCCCCACCGTTGAACCCGGGCGGCCCGGGCCGGTCCGTTACGCGTTCGGATGATTGAAAACGGCCAAGAATACCAGAACTGCGGGGTTCTCACCGCCGTAGCCAGCTCACGCCGAGAATGCCGATACCGGTCGCCCCAAGCCCCCAGCTGAGTGCCGGGACGCCTGCCAGCACGGGGCCGGCGGCAAGCCCGGCCATGGGGACGACCACCGCCGCCGCGAACACCAGGCCTGCGGTCAGCGTGCCGTCACGGCGTGCGCCCAGCCGCCCGAGATCGCTGCGCAGCCGCTCCAGCTCCTGACGCTGTTCGTCCATTTGCCGGCGGGTGTCGTGGGCCGCTTCCAGAGCCTCAAGAATGCGCTGCGGCATGCGCGGCAGCTCCTCGCCCCAGTGCGGCAGTTCGCGCTGGATATTGCGCACCACGGCGCCGATGCCGAGCTGGCTGCGCATCCACTGCTCCATGTGGGGCTTGGCGGTGCGCCACAGGTCCAGTTCCGGGTAGAGTTGGCGCCCCAGCCCCTCGATGTTGAGCAGCGTCTTCTGCAGCAGCACCAGCTGGGGCTGGATCTCCATGTCGAAGCGTCGCCCCGTCTGGAACAGGCGCATCAGCAGAGCACCGAACGAGATCTCCCGCAGCGGCCGCTCGAAGATCGGCTCGCACACCGTGCGCATGGCCGCCTCGAATTCCTCCACGCGCGTCTCCGGAGGCACCCAGCCGGACTCCACGTGCAGCTCCGCCACGCGGCGGTAGTCGCGATTGAAAAAGGCGAGGAAATTCTCGGCCAGATAGCGGTGGTCCACCGGCCCCAGACTGCCGACGATGCCGAAGTCCACGGCGATGTAGCGCGGGTCGTCCGGGTTCGTCGGATCCACGAAGATGTTGCCGGGGTGCATGTCGGCGTGGAAGAAGCTGTCGCGGAACACCTGGGTGAAGAAGATCTCCACGCCTTTCTCGGCCAGGCGGCGCATGTTGACGTCGTGCGCGCGCAGGGTCTCGACGTGATTCACCGGAATGCCGGCGATGCGCTCCATCACCATCACTTGGGCGGTGGTGAGGTGGAAGTGAACGCCGGGGACGTAGAGCAGGCTGGAATCCTGGAAATTGCGCCGCAGCTGCGAGGCGTTGGCGGCCTCGCGCATCAGGTCCAGCTCGTCCAGGAGGGTTTTCTCGAACTCCGAGACCACCTCCCGCGGACGCAGACGCCGGCCGTGACTCCAGTAGCGCTGGGTCAGGCCGGCGAAGGTGTACATGAGGTCGAGATCGCGGCGGATCACCGGCTCGATGTCCGGGCGCACCACCTTGACCACCACCTCCTGGCCATCCAGCAGCCGGGCGCCGTGGACCTGGGCGATGGATGCCGATGCGATGGGCGTGTCGTCGAAGCGCGCGAATACCGTGTCGATGGGCGCGCCGTAGGAGCGCTCGATGATGCGGCGGGCGTCGGCGGCGGGGAACGGCGGTACTCGGTCCTGCAGCCGCGCCAGTTCTTCAGCGATGTCCGGAGGCAGCAGGTCCCGTCGGGTGGAGAGGATCTGACCGAACTTAACGAAGATGGGCCCCAGTTCCTCCAGGGCGAGCCGGATGCGCTCGCCGTGACTCCCCCGCGACCGGCGAACCCAGTTCCAGGGCATGATGTAGAGGGTCCATCGCAGCGGCCGCATCACCCGCGTGGCGAGAATCACGTCGTCGAGACCGTGCTTCACCAGCACCCAGTTGATGTGGGCGAGGCGCAGGAGTCGCCGGATCATTCCGCCGGCCTCCGTTGCCGTTCCAGATGCTTGATGCGGGCTTCCAGCCGGTCGGCGTCCGCCCGCAGGCGGTCCACGTCGTCCAGAAAGGCCTCCACTTCCGGGCGAGCGGGAAGCTGGCGCTGTTCCTCGGTCAGGTACTCCGCCACGCCGCTGCCCGCGGCCTCGGCGCCGTGCCGGAACCAGTCGTTCACACCGCGCACGGCGCGGCCGATCTGGTGTGCCGCCACGTCGCCGAGGTGGTCGGCAAGGGCTTCTTCCCAGTCCACGTCCAGCTCACGGAAAAAGCGTCGCGCCTGCTGGGCCACTGCCGGATCACCCTCGAACCGCAGCCGGCCGCCGGCCGCATCCGGGTCGCGCGCCATGGCCAGCAGGTCACCGGCGGTGCCGGTGACGACCACGTCCGCCGCCTCGTCGGCCGCCTCGGCTAGAGTCAGACCCTCGCTGGTGAACGTGACCGTCACGGTCATCTCGGGGGCCGTGAGCTGCAGACGGAGGCGGCGCTCCAGCAGCGGGGTCAGCCGTCCCTGGAGCTCCGGGTCCATGTGCAGAATCCGGTTGACGATGTGGCTGGCGGGGCCCAGCAGCAGACCGAGAGATGCCATGCTCAACCTCCCGCGTGACTCAGTACCGGTAGCCCCGGTGAATGGCAACGATGCCACCGCTGAGATTGGTGTAGTCGCAGTCCTCGAGGCCGGCCTCGAGCATCATGTCCCGCAGGGTCGCCTGATCCGGGTGCATGCGGATGGATTCCGCCAGGTAGCGGTAGCTGTCCGCATCCCCGGCGACGGCCTGTCCCATGCGCGGCAGCACCTGGAACGAGTAGGCGTCGTACAGCGGGCGCAGCGGCTTGATGTAGAGCTGCGAGAACTCGAGGATCAGGGCGAAGCCCCCGGGGCGCAGCACGCGGCGCATCTCCGCGAGCGCGCGGGGCTTGTCGGTGACGTTGCGCAGGCCGAAGGCGATGGTGATGCGGTCGAAGCTCGCTGCCGGGAAGGGCAGCGCTTCCGCGTTCACCAGGGCGTAATCGATGCCGCTGACCAGGCCGGAGTCGATCATCCGGGAGCGCCCTTCGGCGAGCATGGCGTCGTTGATGTCGGTCACCACCACCTGGCCGCCCGGGGCAACCTTCGGCGCCATGAGCCGGGTCAGATCGCCGGTGCCCGCGGCCAGATCCAGGATCTGCTGTCCGGGGCGCAGACGCGCCATGGCGATGGTCTGGCGCTTCCAAAGCCGGTGCAGGCCGGCGGACATGAGGTCGTTCATCATGTCGTAGCGGCTGGCTACGGAGCTGAACACCTCACCCACGCGCCGGGCCTTGTCCCCGCGCGGGACGCGCTGGTAGCCGAAGTCGATGGTGTCGTCATCGCGGGCGTTGCTGGTCACGGGTGGAACCCCTGTGTCATGGCGGCAAATGGTCGGTGCCAACGGTACCACCACCGCGGCCGGCGGAGTACCCTAACCGCGGCGCTTGTAGCCCGCCGCGGCCAGCGCGTCCAGGTACTTTGCCCAGTAGCTCTCCTGGTTGGCGCCCAGTTCGTAGAGATACTCCCAGGTGTACAGACCGGTGTGGTGGCCGTCGTCGAAATAGAGCCGCACGGCGTAATTCCCGGTGGGCTCGATGCGCGTGATGTTGACGTCTTCCTTGTTCACCTGCAGGACTTCCTGGCCCGGCCCGTGCCCCTTCACCTCGGCAGAGGGTGAGTGGACCCGCAGGTACTCGCACGGCAGCTCGAAGCGGCTGCCGTCGTCGAAGGAGACCTCGAGCACTTTCGAGGCCTGGTGCAGTTGCAGTTCGGTCGGGTTTGCCATGACCACCTCGATTCAGAAAACAGGCGCCGACGCCTGCCGGCGAGCGTAGGTGCCCGTGTAGGGTGGACCTTCAGGTCCACCCTACGGTCCCTTACAGGATGTAGCGGCTGAGATCCTCGTCGCGGGCCAGTTCCTGCAGGTGCTCGTCCACGTAGGCCGCATCCACGGTAATGGTCTGGTTGCTGCGATCCGGCGCCTGATACGACACCTCCTCCAGCAGCCGTTCCATGACCGTATGCAGCCGGCGGGCGCCGATGTTCTCGGTACGCTCGTTCACCTCCGAGGCTACCTGCGCGATGCGGTTGATGCCGTCCTCGGTGAACACCAGCTCGCAGTCCTCCGTGCCGATCAGCGCCGTGTACTGTTCGGTGAGCGAGGCGCTGGGTTCGGTGAGGATGCGCACAAAGTCCTCGGCCTGCAGCGCGTCCAGCTCCACGCGAATGGGCAGGCGCCCCTGCAGTTCCGGAATCAGGTCGGACGGCTTCGACAGATGGAACGCGCCGGAGGCGATGAACAGGATGTGGTCCGTGCGCACCATGCCGTGCTTCGTGGACACGGTGCTGCCTTCCACCAGCGGCAGCAGGTCGCGCTGCACGCCTTCGCGGGAGACCTCGCCGCCGTGGCCCCCTTCGTTACCTTTGGCGACCTTGTCCAGCTCGTCCAGGAAAACGATGCCGTTCTGCTCGACCCGGTCCACGGCGGTGAGCTTGATCTCTTCCTCGTTGACCAGCTTGGCGGCTTCCTCTTCCTGGAGCACCTTGCGCGCATCGCGGATCTTCATGGTGCGCTTCTGGGAGCGCTGACCGCCCATGTTCTGGAACATGCTCTGCAGCTGGTTGGTCATCTCTTCCATGCCGGGCGGCGCCATGATCTCCACCCCCGGCGAGTGGGCTGCCACGTCGATCTCCACTTCGCGGTCGTCCAGATCACCGAAGCGCAGCTTGTTGCGGAACTTGGTGCGGGTCGCCTCGCTGTGGTCGTCGGCGTCACTGCTGTGGGTGCTGGCGCGCGGCAGGAGGATGTCCAGCAGCCGCTCCTCGGCGGCCTCCTCGGCCCGGTACTGGACCTTCTCCATCTCCTCTTCGCGGGTCATCTTGATGGCGATATCCACCAGATCACGGACGATGGACTCCACGTCCCGGCCCACGTAGCCCACTTCGGTGAACTTGGTGGCTTCCACCTTGACGAACGGCGCCCGCGCCAGCTTGGCGAGACGGCGGGCGATCTCCGTCTTGCCCACGCCCGTCGGGCCGATCATGAGGATGTTCTTCGGCGTGACCTCGGCGCGCAGGGTCTCGTCGAGCTGCATGCGGCGCCAGCGGTTGCGCAGGGCCACGGCTACGGCGCGCTTGGCATTGGCCTGGCCGATGATGTGGCGGTCCAGTTCCTGGACGATCTCACGGGGTGTCATCTCTGACATGGCTGTTCACGCCTCCACGGTGGGCTTGCTGCCGGGCAGCTCTTCAATGGTCAGATACTGGTTGGTATAGACGCAGATATCCGCGGCGATGTTCAGTGCCTTCTCGGTGATCTCGCGGGCGCTGAGGTCGGTGTTGTCCATGAGCGCCGTGGCTGCCGACTGGGCGTAGGGTCCACCGGAGCCGATGCTGATCAGGTCCCGCTCCGGCTCGATGACATCGCCGTTGCCGGAGATCATCAGGGTGAGCTCCTTGTTGGCAACTACGAGCAGCGCCTCCAGCCGGCGCAGGGCGCGATCCGAGCGCCAGTCCTTGGCCAGCTCTACCGCGGACCGGGCCAGGTTGCCGCGGTGCTTCTCCAGCTGCCCCTCGAAGCGCTCGAACAGGGTGAAGGCGTCGGCAGTGCCGCCGGCGAATCCGGCGATGACTTCGTTGTGGTAGAGCCGCCGCACCTTGCGTGCGTTGCCTTTCATGACGGTATCGCCCAGGGAGACCTGACCGTCCCCGCCCAGGGCGACGCGGCCGTTGCGGCGCACCGCCAGGATGGTTGTACCTCTGAACTGTTCCACGTGACTGCTCCGCTGTTCGTGGATGGAAAGCCTGCCATTGTAGAGCGCAGACGTGTCGTTGGTCACCGTGGACAGGTGATGGGGGGTAGCGCCGCGGTTTTAAAGGGGGTGTCGACGGGGGTCAGCCGCTGGCGTCATCGCTGCGCTTGCGGGCGCGCGGGTGCGCAGCGTCGTAGACCCGGGCCAGGTGCTGGAAATCCAGATGGGTGTAGACCTGCGTCGTGCCGATGCTGGCGTGGCCCAGGAGCTCCTGTACGGCCCGCAGGTCACCGCTGGACTCAAGCAGGTGGCTGGCGAAGGAGTGCCGCAGCATGTGCGGGTGCACCGGCTGGCCGAGTACCCGTGCGGCCAGCTGGGTCAGCCTGTTCTCGATGCTGCGCCGGGACAGCCGTCCGCCCCGCTGGCTGACAAACAGGGCCTGCTCGTCCACGGATGCGAGCTGCCCGCGCACGCCGAGCCACTGCTCGAGACGCGACAGCGCCCGCCGGCCTACCGGCAGGATCCGCGCCCGGGATCCTTTGCCGAGGACCTGCACGGCGCCGTCCTGCAAGTCCACGCCGTCCAGGTCGAGGCCGGCCGCCTCGGCCAGGCGCAGCCCGCTGGAGTACAGCAGCTCGAACAGCGCCAGGTCCCGGAGCAGCAGCGGGTCGTCGCCCGGGGCCAAGCCGTCCAGAAGGCGTGCCACGGCGTCGGCGTCGAGAGTGCGGGGCAGGCGTTTGCCGCTTTTCGGCGCCGGGATGTCCGCCGCCGGATCGTTCTCCATCAGCCCCTCTCGCACCAGAAAGCGGAAGAAGGTCCGCAGCGCGGCGAGCCGCCGCTGCAGGGAGCGCCCGGAGAGTCCGCCGCGATGGCCGTCGGCCACGAACTGGCGGATGTGGCTGGCGTGCAGTTGCTGCCAGTGCTCGATGGCGTGCCGGTCGCACCAGGTCACCAGCGCGTCCAGATCGCGGCGGTAGTGCTGGCGGGTGAGCGCCGCCAGCCGGCGTTCATGGCCCAGGTGGCTGTCGAAGCGGTCCAGACAGGCCTGTGCCGCCGGGGTCATGCCGTGCCGCTGGTGCGATAGGGGCGCAGGGCGCGGCCGGCGAGCTGGCCGAGCTGGCGCAGGAAAACGGTGCCCTGACTGGGATTGAAACGGTCCGGCTCGAAGCTGCCCACGGCAAGAATCCCGGAGACGTGGTGATTGTCGCTGATGGGCACGATGGCAGCGGAGCCCAGCCGGTCGGCGGCGTCGCCGAACAGCAGCGCTGCCTGTGCAGGGTCGAGACGGCCCAGGCGTGGCTTCGCTGCCTTGATGAAATCGCCGAACACGGCCTGATCATCAGGAGAGAGTACGTCCTGGCCACCGGCTTCCCCCTGGGTCGGCAGCAGTGCGATGGCCACGAGGTCGGATTGGAACTGATGCCGGAGTCCGTCCTTGAGGGTCTGCAGCAGGCCGTCTAGGTCCTGGCTGTCCATGAGCTCCAGGGTCAGGCGGTGGAGCTGATCGGCCAGGCGGTCGTTGTCCCGGGCAACTTGCAGCAGGTCATCGAGGCGCCGTTTGAGCTGTTTGTTCTCGTCGCGAAGCCGAGCGACCTGATAGGTGATCAGCGAGGTCGCGTCGCCGCACTCGTGGGGGATCCGCAGGCGCGTGACAAGCGCCGGGTGGCGCGCAAAGAAGTCGGGATTCTCTTCCAGGTACGCGGAGACCGCTTCCTCCGGAAGCGTGTCATCCAGTCCCGCGCTGTTCTGGCTGGTCATCCGCCATCCTCCCGTGAGGTGCCCGGGGCGTGTCCGGGCGAAAAATCAGTGAATACAGGCCAGTTTATCGGACCTGGGCCGGGGCGTCATCGTCGGGGGACAGGGCGATGCGGCCATGGAACACGGTGGTGGCCGGGCCGGTCATCCATACAGGCTCCCCCTCGCCCGCCCACCGGATCGCCAGGCGGCCGCCGGGCAGATCCACGGCGACGGTTTCCCCGAGCAGCCCCTGGAGCCGGCCGGCGACCACCGCCGCGCAGGCGCCGGTGCCGCAGGCGAGGGTCTCCCCGGCGCCGCGCTCGTAGACCCGCAGGCGCACATGGCCCTGATCGACCACCTGCATGAAACCGGCGTTGACGCGGGCCGGAAAGGCGCCGTGGCGTTCGACGGCCGGGCCGACGCGTTCCACCGGGGCGGTATCCACATCCGGGACCACGGCGACCGCATGGGGGTTGCCCATGGAGACCGCACCGATGGTCAGGGTGTCCCCGTTCAAGTCCAGTTCGTAGGTGGTGGCGCGGGGGCTGGCGGTAAACGGAATCGCGGCCGGTTCCAGGCGCGGCGGTCCCATGTTGACGGTCACCTGCCCGTCGGCCTCGATGGTGATCTCCGTCGGCCCGCCCAGGGTCTCGATGGTGAGCCGGTCACGCTGCGTCAGGCCTTCGTCCAGCAGAAAGCGCGCGAGGCAGCGCACGCCGTTACCGCACTGCTCCACTTCGCCGCCATCGGCGTTGAAGATGCGGTAGCGGAAGTCCATGCCCGGTTGTGTTGCCGGGGCCGCCAGCAGCACCTGGTCGCAGCCCACGCCGAAACGGCGGTCCGCGATCCGGCGCATGTCGTCGGCGGACAGTGCCACCTCCTGGCGGATGGCGTCGACGACGACGAAGTCGTTACCCAGGCCGTGCATCTTGGTGAATCGCAGCGTCATGGCAGCAGCCGCTCCGGCGCCAGCTGGTCCTCGACCGTCTCCCGTCGGCGCACCAGGTGCACCGCGTCGCCGTCCACCATCAGCTCCGGCGGGCGGTTGCGGGTGTTGTAGTTGGAGCTCATGACGAAACCGTACGCCCCGGCGGAGTGCACGGCCAGCAGGTCATCCTGCGCCAGGGCCAGCACCCGGTCCTTGCCCAGGAAATCGCCGGTCTCGCAGACCGGGCCGACGATGTCGTAGGCCACGGGCTGGTCGCTGTCCCGGGGCTGTACCGGCACGATTGACTGCCACGCGTCGTAAAGCGCCGGACGCAGCAGGTCATTCATGGCGGCATCGACGATGGCGAAGTTGCGATCCGGTGTCGGCTTGAGGTACTCGACGCGGGTCAGCATTACGCCGGCATTGGCCGCGATGGAGCGCCCCGGTTCCAGGTACACCGCCAGCGCCCGCCCGGCCAGCCGCGTCAGCAGGGCGTCGGCATAGGTGGCCGGATCGGGGGGCGTCTCGTCCCGGTAACACACGCCCAGACCGCCACCGATGTCAATGTGCTCCAGCGTCAGGCCGGCGTCTGCAAGCCGGTCGATCAGTGCCAGCACCCGTTCCAGGGCGTCCTCGAACGGCGCCGTGCGCGTGAGCTGCGAACCGATGTGGAAATCCACACCCACGAACTGCAGGTGCGGGAAGTCGGCGTGGCGGCGGTAGAGCGCCTCCGCGGTGGCGATGGTGATGCCGAACTTGTTCTCCTTCAGCCCGGTGGAGATGTACGGGTGGGTTTCCGCATCCACGTCCGGGTTGACGCGCAGTGAGACCCGCGCGCGTCGATCAAGCCGCCCGGCCACGTGATTGAGCCGTTCCAGTTCCGGTTCCGACTCCACGTTGAAGCAGCCCACCCCGGCGTTCAGGGCCTGAGCCATTTCGTAGCGGCTCTTGCCCACCCCGGAGAACACCACGCGAGCGGGGTCGGCGCCCGCGGCCAGCACCCGGTCCAGCTCGCCACCGGAGACGATGTCGAAGCCCGATCCCAGGCGCGCCAGCACGTCCAGCACGGCCAGGTTGCTGTTCGCCTTGACGGCGTAGCAGACCTGGTGGGGAACGGCGGCGAAGGCGTCGTCGTAGGCATGCCAGGCTGTCTCCAGCGCGGCGCGTGAGTACACGTACGCCGGCGTGCCGTGTTCGGCGGCGATACGGTCAAGGGGCACGTCCTCGGCGTGTAGCGTGCCGTTGCGGTAGGTAAAGGGCGTCATGCGGGCTCCTGGGGGCCGTGCGGGGCGGTCACCGGCGTGGCATCCATGGCGGTGTCGT
Organism: Aquisalimonas sp.; assembly: GCA_007126095.1. Classification (GTDB taxonomy): domain Bacteria; phylum Pseudomonadota; class Gammaproteobacteria; order Nitrococcales; family Aquisalimonadaceae; genus Aquisalimonas. Next base: position 21,295 of record SLBZ01000085.1, on the reverse strand, counting down.
CATCGTCGTCGGGCAGATGCAGATCACCCTTCTGCCCGCAGGCCGCCAGCAGCATGGCGAGGGCAAGCGCGCCAGTCAGTCGGTACATGGTGTGCCACCTCCGGCAATCAAACCCCACAGTATAAAGGGCACGCACGCCTTCTGCAGTCGCAGCGCCAGTAGCGCCGTTGCAGGTGGTCCGGGTAGCATGCGGCACCATGTGATTCACCACCAAGGAGACAACCATGAGCGACGAGCTGCTGGAGTGCGTCGAGACCGGCGCCCGGGACAACGCGACCGCCAGCGTGATCTGGCTGCACGGCCTGGGAGCCGACGGCCACGATTTTGAACCCATCGTGCCGGAGCTGCGCCTGCCGGCCGGGCTGCCCGTGCGCTTCGTCTTCCCCCACGCGCCGGTGCGGCCCGTCACCCTGAACGGCGGCATGTCCATGCGTGCTTGGTACGACATCATCGCCCTGGGCGGCAACGCGCAGCAGGACGCCGACGGCATCCGCGACTCGGAGCAGAAGGTGCACGCGCTGATCCGCCGCGAGAACGAGCGCGGCATTCCCAGCGAGCGGATCGTCCTGGCCGGTTTCTCCCAGGGCGGCGCCATTGCGCTGCATACCGGTGTGCGCTACCCGGAACGGCTCGCCGGAATCATGGGACTCTCCACCTACCTGCCGCTGTCCGAAACGGTGGAGGCGGAGCGCAGCGACGCCAACGCCGGCACGCCGGTTCTCATGGCCCACGGCACTGAAGACCCGGTGCTGCCGGTGCAGATGGGCGCAAACTCCCGGGCCCAGCTGGATGGCATGGGCTACAGCGTCGAGTGGCACGACTACCCCATGCAGCACCAGGTGTGCCTGGAAGAGATCCAGGCGATCAGTGCCTGGTTGCAGCGGGTGTTGGGGTAGTCGTTCGCGTCGGGTGGATGTCTGCATCCACCTTCTGTGCCGCACATGTGGTGGACCTGAAGGTCCACCCTACGGCTGCCCCGGCGACGCTGCCTGCCGAACCGGCGAAATCCGGCGCAGGGTGGACGTTTACGTCCATCATCAGGCGCCGTCTGGCGGTCACTCGCCCCGGTCGAGCCGCTCCCGCGCCTTGCGGATCTGCGCCCGCACCTGGGCCGGCGCCGTGCCGCCGATGTGGTCCCGGGCGGCCAGCGAGCCCTCCAGGGTGAGGACCTCGTAGACATCCTCGCCGATGGTGTCGGAGAACCCCTGCAGCGTGGCCAGGTCCATGTCGGCCAGGTCGACGCCGTGTTCCACGCCGTGGCGCACGGCGGCACCCACGATGGCGTGGGCGTCGCGGAACGGGACGCCCTTACGCACCAGATAGTCGGCCAGATCCGTGGCGGTGGAGAAGCCCTTCTTGGCCGCGGCGAACATGTTGTCCCGCTTCGGCGCCATGGCCGGCACCATGTCGGCGAAGGCGCGCAGCACGTCCAGCACCGTGTCCACGGTGTCGAACAGCGGTTCCTTGTCTTCCTGGTTGTCCCGGTTGTAGGCCAGCGGTTGGGATTTCATCAGCGTCAGCAGCCCCACCAGGTGGCCGTTCACCCGCGCGGTCTTGCCGCGCACGATCTCGGCCACGTCCGGATTCTTCTTCTGCGGCATGATGCTCGAGCCGGTGCAGAAGCGGTCCGGCAGGTCGACGAAGTCGAACATGGGCGAGGTCCAGAGGATCATCTCCTCGGCCATGCGCGAGGTGTGGGTCAGTAGTATGGCCGCCGCTGCCGTGAACTCCATGGCGAAGTCGCGATCCGACACCGAGTCCAGGGAGTTGTCACTGGGGCGGTCGAAACCCAGCTCGGCGCAGGTCATGGTGCGGTCGATGGGGTAGCTGGTGCCCGCCAGCGCTGCCGAGCCCAGCGGCATGACGTTCAGCCGCCGCTGGCAGTCCTGCATGCGCTCCTGATCCCGCACCAGCATCTCGTACCAGGCCAGCATGTGGTGGCCGAAACTGAGCGGCTGTGCCACCTGCAGGTGGGTGAAGCCGGGGATGATGGTGTCCGCCTCCCGGTCCGCCAGCTCCACCAGCCCCCGCTGGAAACGCAGCAGCTCGGCGGTAATGGCGCCGATGGCCTCGCGCAGGTAGAGCCGCACGTCCGTGGCGATCTGGTCATTGCGCGAGCGCCCCGTATGCAGCTTCTTGCCGGCATCGCCGATGCGATCCGTGAGCCGCTTCTCGATGTTCATGTGCACGTCTTCCAGCGCCGGCGACCACTCGAACGCGCCTGCTTCGATCTCCTGTTCGATTGCGGCAAGCCCCTCCAGGATGCTGTCGCGCTCCGCCTCCGTGAGCACCCCTGCGGCGGCGAGCATGCGCGCATGGGCCATGGAGCCACGGATGTCCTGACGGTACAGTCGACGATCGAAGTGCTCGGAGGCGGTGAACGCCTCGACGAACTGATCGGTTGCCTCCGTGAACCGGCCGGTCCACAGTTGCTGGCTGGTGTCCTTGTCGGTCATGGGGGCCTCTTGCTGGGACGTGTGGCGCGGATTATACCAGTGCCGGCGGCTTGCCGCGCGGGCGCCCCGTCACCAGACTGGAGTGGCACTGATTGCAGGCCATCCGGCGCCGTGGCGCCGGCAAGGGAAGGCTGAATGACCACCAGCACACACATCACCCCGGGATTCCTGCCGGACTTCTGCAACCTGCGCACCGTGCTTGCCGTCGTGGTCATTGCGGAACTGCTGGTATTCGTACTGGTGCTCGCCCAGCCGGCGGGGGTCGATCCCTGGCAGGCGCTGAGCCTGTACTCTCTCTACGTGCAGTGGGTCGCTCTGGGCTGCACGGTGCTGCTGTGCCTGCTGCGTAATGCGCTCAACCGGTTGCCGCCCCTGACCGCGGGGCTGCTGGCCTGGCTGCTGGTGATGGCGGTCACCGCGCTGGTCGCTCATCTTGCCTGGACGCTGGTGCTGGTGGAGAGCGAGGGGACGTGGGCCGGTTTCATGCTGCGCAGTCTCGGACTCGCCGCCGTGGTGGCGGCGGTGGCGCTGCGCTATCTCTACCTGCAGCAGGACTGGCGCTGGCGCGTGGAGGCGGCGTCGGCCGCCCGGGTGCAGGCGCTGCAGGCGCGCATCCGCCCGCATTTCCTGTTCAACAGCCTGAACACCATTGCGGCCATGATCCGCTCCCGGCCCCGGCAGGCGGAGGCCGCCGTGGAGGATCTGGCCGATCTGTTCCGTGCCAGCCTCGAATCCGGTGAGGGGTTATCGACACTGGACGACGAGCTGGCGCTGGCGCAGGGGTATCTCAACATGGAACAGCTCCGCCTCGGCGACCGCCTGCAGATCGCCTGGGAGACCGACAACCTGCCGGGACAGGTACGGATTCCGTCCATGACGCTTCAGCCCCTTCTCGAGAATGCCGTCTATCATGGAATTGAGCCCCGGCGGGATGGTGGCCGGCTGGTGGTGTCCGGTCGGGTCCGGAACGGTGTGCTGCAGGTCTGCGTGCGCAATCCGTTGCCCCCGGACGGGGCGGCCGCGCGCGGGGGGTTCGGGATCGCCCAGGACAATGTCCGTGAGCGGCTGCGGCTTGCCTACGGCGACAAGGGGCACTTGAGCGTGCGGCAGGAGGACGACTGCTACAGCGTGTGCCTGACACTACCTTGCGACCCAAGGGAGGCGCGCGCGGGCCACGCGGAACGGGGGAGGGAGCATGCGCATTCTGATCGTGGATGACGAAGCACCGGCCCGGGAACGGCTGGCCCGCCATGTCGCTGATATCGGCGATCACCAGGTGGTCGGTACGGCGGCGGACGGTGACGAGGCGGTGCGCATGGCGCACAGCGAACAGCCCGATCTGGTGCTCATGGATATCCGCATGCCGGGCACCGATGGGGTGACCGCAGCCCGGGCGCTGGCCGAGATGGACGCGCCGCCAGCGGTGATCTTTGTCACGGCCTACGGCGAGCACGCCCTGGCGGCTTTCGATGCCGAGGCGGTGGATTACCTCGTGAAACCCGTGCGGCGGGAGCGTCTGGCCCAGGCACTGCGGCGAGCCCGCCGGATCACCCGTCCGCAGCTGGAGGCGTTAGCACGTGAAGCGCCGCCAGTTCAGGGGCCCCGTGAGCACATTCTCTGCCGCCGGCGCGGCGCCATGGAGCTGATCCCGGTTGCCGACGTACACTACTTCCAGGCAGATAACAAGTACGTCACGGTCTGCCATACCGGGGGTGAGGATCTCATCGAGGAGTCCCTGCGCCAGCTGGAGCACGAGTTCGGTGAGCGGTTCGTGCGCATTCACCGCAACGCACTGGTTGCCCGCGACCGTCTCGGCCGACTTGAGCGCGGACTCGGGGGGCGTCCCTACCTCGCGCTGCGCGGCACGGACTTTGCGCTGCAGGTGAGCCGGCGGCACGTGAGTCGCATCCGGCAGTTGCTGGAAGCCATGGGGTAGTGCCGGCGTGGCCGGTCGGCAGCGCCGTGGAACCATGGCATCCTATGCGGCCCTGGACATCCTGCTGACAAGAGGCCCTGATGCGCATCGACACCCTTCGAATCGCCACCCGCAAGTCACCGCTCGCCGTCTGGCAGGCCGAACACGTGGCCGGTCGTCTGCGCGCGGCCCACCCAGGCCTGCGGGTGGAGCTGGTGAAAATGAGCACGCGGGGCGACCGCATCCTGGATGCACCGCTGGCGCGCATCGGCGGCAAGGGGCTGTTCCTGAAGGAACTGGAAGAAGGGCTTCTGGACGGCCGCGCGGACATCGCCGTGCACTCCATGAAAGACGTGCCCGCCTTCATGACACAGGACCTGCACCTGCCCGTGATTCCGGAGCGCGGCGACCCCCGGGATGCGTTCCTGTCGGTCCACTACGCCACGCTCGCTGACATCCCCGAGGGCGGCGTGGTCGGCAGCGCGAGCCTGCGGCGGCAGAGCCAGATCCGGGCGGTAAGGCCGGACCTGCACGTGGAAACCCTGCGCGGCAGCGTCAACACCCGGCTTGCCAAGCTCGACGAGGGGCAATTCGACGCCATCGTCCTCGCCACCTCCGGGCTGCAGCGGTTGCAGCTGCAGGCGCGCATCACCCGTACCCTGCCCCCGGAAGAAAGCCTGCCCGCCGTGGGTCAGGGGGCGCTCGGTATTCAGTGCCGGGTGGGTGACACCGACGTCGAAGAGCTCATCCGGCCGCTGGATCACGAGGACAGCCACATCCGCGTTGCGGCCGAGCGCGCCATGAACCGGGAGCTGGAGGGCAGCTGTCAGGTACCCATCGGCGCCTATGCGGAGCTGGATGGCGATCGGCTCCACCTGCGCGGGCTGGTGGGCTCCCCGGACGGCCGCGAGATGATTCGCGGCGAGCTCACCGGTGCGGCTGAAGACGCCGATGACATCGGCTCCAGGCTTGGCCGTGACCTCCTGGGCCGCGGTGCGCGGGAGATCCTCCAGCGTCTGTTTGCCGAAGCCGAGGAACCGCCCCGGTGACCGCCGGTGACCAGCCGCTCGTCGGTGTCGGCGTCCTGGTAACCCGGCCCGCGCACCAGGCAGGGCCGCTTTGCGACGCCCTGGCAGCCCGGGGGGCGGCTGTAACGCGGTTTCCGGTCATTGCCATCGGCGCGGCACCCGATCCCCAGGCTCTGGATCGCGGGCTGGATCGTCTCGACTGTGCCGATCTGGTGATCTTTGTCAGCCCGAATGCGGTGGATGCCCTGTTTCGGCGTCTGGCGGAGCGGGGGCAACCCTGGCCCGCCGGGGTCGCGGTAGCCACCGTAGGCCGGGGCACCGCGCGCGCGCTTGCGGCCCGGGACGTAGCGGCCACGGTGGTTCCGGCTGATGGTTACGACAGTGAGGCGCTGCTCGCGCAGCCCCCGCTCCGACACGTACGCGGCCAGCGCGCTATGCTGGTGCGAGGGGATGGCGGACGTGAACTGCTCCGGGAGACCCTGGAGCAGCGGGGGGCAACGGTGGAGGTGCTGTCCGCCTACCGCCGCGAGTTGCCCGACGTGGACCCGGCAGAGCTGGATCGCGCATGGGCCCGTAGCGCCCTGGACGTGGCGGTGGTCACCAGCGGCAATGCCCTGGAGAATCTGGTCATGCTTGCCGGTGAGCAGCGGCGGTCAAGGCTTCTCGGCACCGGGCTGGTGGTGATCAGTGAGCGGGTTGCGGCCCGGGCCTCGGGCCTCGGGTTCTGCAATGGTATCGTGACTGCAGAAGGCCCGGATACCGATGCCCTCGCGGCGGGGGTTGAGCGCTGGGTGGCAGGCAAGCGGAGACAGGCGAATTCATGAACGACGCGTCGACACATCACGGTAAGCAGGACGAGGCGGTGACGGATTCCAACGATAACACCACGGCGGATGCCGCACCGGAGGAAACCACCCAGCCCCAGGCCGATGCGAACGGTGGCGGCGCCAAGGGCGCGACTGGAACGCCCTCCGGTGGTGGCGGTGATCGTGGCGGTGACCGGCGCGCCGCCGTGCTGGCCGCAGTCGCCCTGCTCATCGCGCTGATCGTCGCCGGCCTTGGTGGCATGGGGGGCTGGTGGGTCTGGGAGCGCTTCCAGGCCCTGGAGCGGGCCAGCGATGATTATGCCGAGCGCATGGAAGTAGCGGAGGTGCGCGAGCGTTTCGACAGCCTCGAAGGCAATCTCACGGGCCGTGTCGACAATCTGGCCCAGGAGCACAGCAGTCACGTACAGAGCCTGGCGCGGGCAGAGGAGACCATGCGCACCGTGCGGGATCAGCACGATGGCGCCCAGGAGCGCATGGATCGCATCGAAGAGCTGGCCGCCGCTCACCGCGACGAGTGGATTCTCTCCGAGGCGGGCTACCTGTACGGCGTTGCCCGTTACCGGGCGCGGTTCCACGGTGATGTGAACGGCGCGCTGCAGGCGCTGCGCGAGGCGGACAGCCTGCTCGAGGAGCTGGGCGGCGCCACTGTCGATCAGCGCCAGGCCGTGGCCGACGCCATCAACGCCCTGCTCGACGTGCGCCTGCCCGACCGCGAGGCCATGGCCGCGGACCTGCGCGCGCTCATCAACGGGGTCGACGAGTGGAGCCTGAAGCGGGTGGAGCGGCGCGTGGAGCCGGCAGAGGCGCCTCGTCAGCGGGATGCCCAGCTGGACAGCCTTGCCGGCTGGCGGGATGCCGGGCTGCGCGCCTGGGAGCAGTTCCGGGATGCCATCGGTTCGCTGGTGGTGGTCCGACGGGATGACGCCCCGCCGCGCCTCATGGCCCCGGAAGAGAGTCACTACCTGCGGGAGAATCTCCGCCTGCAGCTGCTCTCCGCCCGCGCCGCCCTGCTGCAGGGTGACGCCGCTACATACCGGGACAGCCTGGACGACGTGGGTGTATGGCTCGACCGGCACTTCGACGCCGAAGACGAAGCGGTGAGCGACGCGCGCGAGACGGTCAGCCGGTTGCGCGATACGGACGTGGAAGCCGACATGCCGGATCTCGGGGAGAAACTCCCCGAGCGCCGCCTCCCTGGCCGGAACAACATGGAGGACGGTGAATGAAACGCCTTTTCCTGTTCCTGCTGGTGCTGTTCGCCAGCGCCGTTACCGCACTCTGGTTTCACGAGCAGGCCGGCTATGTGCTGATCTCCGTCGGCGACCTGACCATGGAGACCAGCCTGTTCTTCGCCGTGGGTGTGCTGGTCGTGGTGGTGGTCGGTCTGCTGCTGGTGACCGGTATTGTCCGCCGGGTCGGCGCCATGCCCCGCGGTATGCGGCGCTGGCTGGCCGATCGCCGCGCCGGGCGCTCCCGCGACCAGCTCGTCCGCGGACTGGCCCGCCTGGCCGAAGGCGACTATCAGGAAGCCGAACGCCTGCTGATCCGCGCCGTGGACCGCAGCGAGACCTCGGTGCTGCATTACCTCAGTGCCGCCTGGGCCGCACACCGGGCCGGTGCCGATGGCCGCCGTGACAGCTATCTGGCCATGGCCGACAAGGCCGACCCCGATGCACAGCTAGCCATCGGTCTGCTGCAGGCCCAGCTTTACCTCGAAGATGAACAGTGGGAGACGGCGTTCGCGACGCTCAACCTGCTGCAGGAGCGCTATCCGCGCAACCCGCGGGTGCTGGAGATGCTGGCGCGGGCGTGCGAGGTGCTCGGCGAGGCGGACCGGCTGCTGGATCTACTGCCACGGTTGCGTCGGCACGCAGACATGGATTCGGAGCGCCTGCACGGGCTTGGCCTGACGGCCGCAACCGGTGTTCTGGAACAGGCACGCCGGCGCGGTCGCGAGGCGCTGGAGCGCGCCTGGGAGCGGCTGCCGCGGGCGATGCAGGAGGATACGGAGGTGTTGCTTGCCTACGTCGACGGCATGCTGGAGCTCGCTCCGGGCAGTGAGCAGCTCGAGAAACGGCTGCGTCTGGCGCTGCGCAAGGACTGGGATACTCGCATCATCGAGCGTTACGGGCGGCTGCAGCTGGACGACCCCGAGCGCGCCTTCAACGTCGCCGAGGGCTGGCTGCGGGAGCACCCGGAAGATCCCACCCTGTTGCTGGCCGTGGGGCGGCTCGCCATTCGCAGCAGCCTCTGGGGCCGGGCGCGGTCCTACCTGGAGGCATCGGCCTCCCGGCAGCCCAGTGCCGAGGCCTTTTATCTGCTGGCCGATCTGCTGGAGCACCTGGGCGAACGCGATGCCGCCCGGCGAGCGTATCGCCGCGCCGCCGAGCATTCCGGCGGCTTCCGCGCGCTGCCCGAGCTGGATGGCGTGCGGCGGCAGGAGCCGGCCACCGCGGAGTCGTGAGTCCCGGGTGCGGGGGCGCGGGGCCGCCCGCACCCGGCGACCATGATCAGGACAGGGTGAGCACCGTGGAGCCGGTGGTCTGTCTGCCTTCCAGCGCGCGGTGCGCGTCGGCGGCCTGCGCCAGCGGGAAACGATGATTCACCTCGATGGTGACCACACCCTTTTCCACAAGCTCGAACAGTTCCCCCGCCGCCGTCTCCAGGTCCTTGCGCGCCGCCACGTAATGGAACAGCGTCGGGCGGGTGAGGAACAGCGAGCCCTTGGCGGCGAGCTGACCGACGTTGAGCGGCTCCACCGGCCCGGAGGACTGCCCGAAACTCACCAGCAGCCCGCGCGGCGACAGGCAGTCCAGCGACGGCAGAAAGGTGGACTGCCCCACCGAGTCGTAGACCACCGGCACGCCCTTGCCGCCGGTCAGCTCCCGGACGCGCTCGACGAAATCCTCGGTGTTGTAGTTGATCGGGTGGTCGCAGCCGTGGGCGTGCGCGAGCTCCGCCTTCTCCGGGCTGCCGACGGTACCGATCACGGTGGCGCCGAGGTGCTTCGCCCACTGGCATGCGATCAGCCCCACGCCGCCCGCCGCCGCGTGCACGAGAATGGTGTCGCCGGCTTTCACCGGGTAGGTGCGCCGCAGCAGGTACCACGCCGTCATGCCCTTAAGCATCATGGCGGCGGCGGTCTCGTCACTGATGCCGTCCGGCACCTTTACCAGGCGGTCGGCCGCCATCACCCGCTGCTCGGTATAGGCGCCGGGCGGGCCGGCGGCGTAGGCGACGCGGTCCCCGGGCGCGATGTGGTCGACGCCCTCGCCCACGGCTTCCACCACGCCGGCCGCCTCCATGCCGGGGGTGAAGGGGAGCTGCGGTGGCGGGTACAGCCCGGTGCGGAAGTACACGTCGATGAAGTTCAGGCCCACAACCGTGTGGCGCACCAGTGCCTCGCCGGCACCGGGGGTGCCGACCTCCACCGCTTCCCACCGCATCTGTTCCGGGCCGCCCGTTTCATGGACTACGATCGCCTGGGTCATGGGGTTCACCTCGCTCTGTGTTGGAGCCGCACGCAAGTGCCGGCTGCCGTCTCAGTCTGGGGACGCCTCGCCAGCGTTCTCTTCCGGCGTCGGATTCATCATCGCCGCCTCCACCGCCGCCAGCGCGGTCATGTTGATGATGCCGCGCACGGTCACCGACGGCGTGAGAATGTGCGCCGGTTTGTCCGAGCCCAGCAGGATCGGCCCCACGGAGACGCCGTCGCTGGTGGCCTTGAGCAGGTTGAAGGCGATGTTCGACGCGTCCAGGGTCGGCAGGATCAGCAGGTTTGCTGTGCCCTGCAGGCGCGCATTGGGGAAGATGCGCCGGCGGATCTCCTCGGAGATGGCGGCGTCTCCATGCATCTCCCCTTCCACCTCCAGGTTCGGGTCCCGCGCCTCGATGAGTTCCAGGGCGTCGCGCATCTTCTGCGCCGACGCGGCGCTGGACGAGCCGAAACTGGAATGAGACAGCAGGGCGACTTTCGGCATCATGCCGAAGCGGCGCACCTCGTCCGCGGCGAGAATGGTCATCTCGGCGAGCTGCGCCGGTGTGGGATCCTGATTGACATAGGTGTCGCACAGGAAGAACGTGCCCTTGGGCAGAATCAGTGCGCTCATGGCGGCGAGATTGCGCACGCCCTGGCGCCGGCCGAGCACGGACTCGATGTGCGCCAGCTGCCTGTGATAGCGGCCGTCGATGCCGCAGATCATGGCGTCCGCCTCCTCCCGGCGCACCATCAGCGCGGCAATCACTGTATTGCGGGTGCGCACCACGTTCCGCGCCTGGTCGGGGGTGACGCCCTTGCGCTCCATGATGGAGTGATAGAGCGTCCAGTACTCACGGTAGCGCGGGTCGTCCTCGGGATCGGCGAGCTCGAAGTCCTCGTCGATTTTCAGGCGCAGGCCGAGGCGCTCGATGCGCATCTCCACGACCTTGCGACGGCCGATGAGAATGGGCCTGGCCAGGCCGTCATCCACCACCACCTGCACGGCCCGCAGCACGCGCTCCTGTTCGCCTTCGGCATACACCACGCGGCGGGGATGCTGGCGGGCCCGCTCGAACAGCGGCTTCATCACCAGCCCGGACTGGAACACGAACTGGTTGAGGCGCAGCTTGTAGGCGGCCATGTCCTCGATGGGTCGGGCGGCCACGCCGGATTCCATGGCGGCCTTCGCCACAGCCGGCGCCACCCGGGAGATCAGTCGCGGGTCGAACGGTTTCGGGATCAGATAGTCGCGCCCGAACTGCAGCGGCTTGCCGCCGTAGGCCGCCACCACCACGTCCGACGACTCCTCGGTGGCGAGGTTGGCAATGGCCTCGACGCAGGCCAGTTTCATTTCGTCGTTGATGGTGGTGGCGCCCACGTCCAGCGCACCGCGGAAGATGAACGGAAAACACAGGACGTTGTTGACCTGGTTCGGGTAGTCGGAGCGACCCGTGGCGATGATGCAGTCGGGGCGCTCCTCCTGGGCCTCTTCCGGAATAATCTCCGGTGTGGGGTTGGCCATGGCGAACACCAGCGGGTCGCGCGCCATCTTTGCCACCATGCCGCGGGTGAGCACGCCGGGCCCGGAGAGCCCGATGAAGATGTCGGCGCCGTCCATGGCGTCGTCCAGGGTGCGGGCGTCGGTGTCGCGGGCGAAACTGGCCTTGCGCGCATCCAGGTTGTCGCGCCCGGTGTGGATGACCCCGCGGGAGTCGAGCATGGTGATGTGCTCGCGCTTCATGCCCAGCCCCACCAGCAGCTCCAGGCAGGCCATGGCGGCGGCGCCGGCGCCGGAGCAGACCACGGTGACATCGGCGATGGCCTTGTCCACGACGCGCAGGCCGTTGCGCACCGCGGCGGCGGTGATGATGGCGGTACCGTGCTGGTCGTCGTGGAACACCGGGATGTTCATGCGCTCCTTGAGCTTCTCTTCGATCTCGAAGCATTCGGGCGCCTTGATGTCTTCCAGATTGATGCCGCCGAAGGTGGGCTCCAGGCTGGCGACGATGTCCACGAACCGGTCGGGGTCGTTCTCCTGCACTTCCACGTCGAAGACGTCGATGCCAGAGAACTTCTTGAACAGCACCCCCTTGCCTTCCATGACCGGCTTGGAGGCGAGCGGACCGATATTGCCCAGGCCCAGCACGGCCGTGCCGTTGGTGACCACGCCCACCAGGTTGCCCCGGGCCGTGACGCTGGCCGCTTCCTTCTCGTCCTCGACGATCAGTTCGCAGGCGGCGGCGACGCCGGGGGAGTAGGCCAGCGCCAGGTCGCGCTGGTTGGCGAGGGGTTTGGTCGGGACGACCTGCAGCTTCCCGGGGGTGGGCTGGCGATGGTATTCGAGTGCATTCTCACGCAGGTCGTCTGACATTCCTCTCTCCGCAGCATCTGGTTGGCGTTCCGGCGTCGGTGGCCGGATCGGCATGAAAGCGTTCTATCATAACGCCCGCGTCCACGGCGCTTCCACCTGACGCCGGCGTCAGTCTCCGGTTGTGGGTGGCGTCACGCCGCGGTCCGCCCCTCCTCCAGAAAGCGTCGGGTCCGCTCCAGGAACGCCCGGGGCTGTTCTGCGTGCAGCCAGTGGCCGGCATCCGGCAGCGACTCGATGCCGGCGGCGGGAAACAGGGCGTGGATGGCGGCGTGGGCGGACTCCGGCACGTAATCGGAGTTGGCGCCGTGCAGGAACAGTGTCGGCCCGTCGTAGTGGCCGTCCATGGCCGGGAAATCGGCGATCACCGGGAGGTTTGCCTCCAGCGCCTGCAGCGGAATCCGCCAGGCGAAGGCGCCGTCCCGCGATTCCAGGTTGGTGAGCAGGAACTGCCGTAGCCCCGCCTCGGGGATGTCGTCGGCCAGCGCTTCGCTGGCTGCGGCCCGGGAGCCCAGGCGCTGCGGGTCCATGCGCTGCAGCGCGCGCAGCAGCCGCCCGTGGCCGTGATCGCCGTAGCGGATGGGGGCGATGTCCGCCACCAGCAGGCGCCGGACGTACTCGGGGTGGGTCAGCGCCAGCGCCATGGCCACCTTGCCGCCCATGCTGTGGCCGATGACGGTACCCGGCGGGATGCCGTAGTGATCCAGCGTGTCCGCCACGGCGGCCGCCATGTCCGGGTAGGCCATGGTGTCCACATGGGGTGACTGGCCGTGGTTGTGGAGGTCCATGACCACCACCTGATGGTCAGTGGCCAGGTCCCGTGCGATGCGGTTCCAGTTGGTCCCGGAGCCGAACAGGCCGTGCAGGACGACCACGGGCTCGCCCTCACCCTGGATCCGGGTATGCAGCAGCGTTTCACTCATGCGGTTTCGTTGTCCTGGTATTGTCCCTGCCGCCGTGTCGACAGCACGGCGACGTTCTTGAGGTCCTGGACGGCGACGGTGAGCATGGACAGATCCGGCTGACCGAGGGTGCCGATGTCATCCAGGGTTTGCGCCAGGCGTCCGGTCGGCCCGGCCATGGCGGTCTGCCACTCCTGCACCTGTTCTTCGGGGGTGCGGGCGGCATCGTCGCCCTGCAACACGCTGGTGGCGAGCAGCCGCAGGTAGAGCGCGAAGTCGTCCTCCAGGCCGAGCCGGCAACGCTCTTCCCACTGGGTTGTGGTGGTCAGCCCCCGCACGGCGTTATCCAGCCAGCGCAGGCCCAGGCTGTGACCCAGCTGGTAGTAGACGGCGGCGGCGCGGCCGGGTGTGCAGCCCGTGTCCTCGGCAATCAGGGAGATGTCCATGGCCGCGCCGAGGGGGGCGAGCTGGGCGATGTCCCGGGCCAGTGCCTCGGGCACGCCCCCGGTGACCAGCTCCGCCGCGTGCTCTGCCTGGGCGTCCTGGTCCGGCGCCGGCAGCAGCGCGTCCAGTTCGCCGGCGAGACCGGCGACAACGCCGGCAAGATGGTCGCTGGTGCGGGCGTCGGAGAGGCTGCCGGGCAGGTGGCGCAGCAGCCAGAGCGCCGTGCGTTCGGCCAGGATCAGGATGTCCAGGCGCAGCTGCTGCTGGAGGTCGGCGGAGATGCGGTTGTCCTGGGTGTCCAGCGCATCCCAGAGCTGCTCCAGGCCGAAGATCCGGCGTGCGGCGAAGTACGCCCGTGCCACGTCGCCCGCGGGTACACCGGTCTTGTCGGCCATGCGGAAGAGGAATCCGGCGCCCATGCGGTTGAGCATGTCGTTGGTGATCTGGGTGGCGATGATCTCCCGGCGCAGGCGGTGGTCCGGCATATGATTGCGGTGCTTGTCCTGCAAGGGGGAGGGAAAGTACCGCACCAGCACGTCCTGCAGGCTGGCGTCGTCCACCAGATCGGTGTCCACCAGGGCGCGGAAGCCGGCCAGCTTGGCGTGGGCGAGCAGCACCGCAAGCTCCGGACGCATCAGGCCTGAGCCCGCCTGCGCCCGCTCCTCGATGGCCATGTCGTCGGGCAGGCTTTCCAGCTGGCGGTCCAGCTCGCCCGCCTGCTCCAGGGCCCGGATCTGGCGCGCATGTTCGCCGAGCAGCTCCGGCGCCCGGTACTCCATGGTGCTCAGAGCCTCGGTCTGGCGGTAGTTGTCCTCCAGCACCAGCCGCGCCACTTCGTCGGACATGTCCGCCAGCAGGCGCTTGCGCTGTTTCTCGGTGAGGTCGCCACGCTCCATCTCCTCGTTGAGCAGAATCTTGATGTTGACCTCGTGGTCCGAGCAGCTGACGCCGCCGGCGTTGTCGATGGCGTCGGTATTGATGCGGCCGCCGTTGCGGGCGAACTCGATGCGGCCCAGCTGCGTGACGCCGAGGTTGCCGCCTTCGCCGACCACCTTGCAGCGGAGCTGCGCCGCGTCCACCCGCACGGGATCGTTGGCGCGGTCGCCCACGTCCAGGTGGGTCTCCTCCACCGACTTGATGTAGGTGCCGATGCCGCCGTTCCAGAAGAGGTCCACGGGCGCCTTGAGGATGGCCTGCATGAGCTGGTTGGGCGCCATCTGCTGCTCGTCGATGCCCAGTGCGTCGCGGGCCTCGGGACTCAGCTCGATGGACTTGGCGCTGCGCGGATAGACGCCGCCACCGCGGGAGAGGAGCTTGCGGTTGTAGTCGTCCCAGCTCGACCGGGCCTTGTCGAACAGGCGTTTTCGCTCGGCGTAGCCGGTGGCCGGATCCGGTTCCGGGTCGATGAAGATATGGCGGTGGTCAAAGGCGGCCACCAGGCGGATCTGCTCGGACAGCAGCATGCCGTTGCCGAAGACGTCACCGGACATGTCCCCCACGCCGGCCACGGTGAACGGCTGACGCTGGGTGTCTTGCCCCAGCTCACGGAAATGCCGCATGACCGCCACCCAGGCGCCGCGGGCCGTGATCCCCATCTTCTTGTGGTCGTAGCCGTTGGAGCCACCCGATGCAAAGGCGTCGCGGAGCCAGAAACCGTACTCCTCCGCCAGGCCGTTGGCGATATCGGAGAACGTGGCCGTGCCCTTGTCGGCGGCGACCACCAGGTAAGGGTCGTCCTCGTCGTGGCGCACGACCCGCGGTGGTGGCTCCACGGCATCGCCCACGTAGTTGTCGGTGACGTCCAGCAGGCCGCGGATGAACAGGCGATAACAGGCCTGCACCTCTGCCGGCTGGGCGTCGCGCTCCTCCGGCAGCTGCTTGGCCACGAACCCGCCCTTGGCGCCCACGGGCACGATGACGGCGTTCTTCACCATCTGCGCCTTCATCAGCCCCAGTACTTCGGTGCGGTAGTCTTCCTTGCGCTCCGACCAGCGCAGCCCGCCCCGGGCCACCTTGCCGCCGCGCAGGTGTACGCCCTCGGTACGTGGCGAGTAGACGTAGATCTCGAAGGCGGGCCACGGTTTGGGCATCTCCGGAATGCGTTCCGGGATCAGCTTGAGGCTGAGGTACGCGTGGCGCCGGCCGTCGCGGTCGCGTTGGTAGGCGTTGGTGCGGACGGTGGCCTGAATCGCGGCGAGCAGCCGGCGCAGCATGCGGTCCTCGTCCAGGCTGGGGACGTCGTGCAGCGCGCGCTCAATCTGCTCGGCCATGCGCCCGGCGCGCTTGGCGTCCACCCGGTCCGGATCGAAGCGGTTGTGGAACAGGCGGATCAACAGCCGCGTGATGCGCGGGTTGTTGGCGAGTGTTTCCTCCATGTACGCCTGGCTGTAGGCGGTGCCAGCCTGGCGCAGGTAGCGGCTGTAGGCGCGCAGCACCACGATTTCGTCCCAGGCCAGCCGGGCGGCGAGGACCAGATGGTTGAAGCCGTCGTCATCCGCCTGTCGCCGCCACACGGCGCCGAAAGCCTGCTCGAAGTATTCCCGCACCTGCTCCACGTCCAGGTCGCCGCCGGGGTAGCGGAGGCCGAAATCGTGGATCCATGCGGGCTGGTCATTGCCCGTGGCATGGACCACGTAGGGGCGCTCGTCGAGCACCTGCACGCCCATGTTCTCGAGAATGGGCATGGCGTCGGAGAGGGTGACGCTGTCGCCGCGGTGGTAGAGCCGCAACCGCAGGCGGTCTTCGGGTGCCTCGAGCGGGCGGTAGAGCACGATGTTCAGGTTGGCGTCGGTGTCCAGCTGTTCCAGCCGCTCGATGTCGTGGGCGGCGGCCCGGGCCGACGTGTCCTCGCGATACGCCGCGCCGAAGCCCTGACCGTAACGCTCGTAGAGGCTGTTGCCGCGCGCCTCGCCGTAGTACTCGCGCAGCGCTTCGTGCAGATCGTCGGTCCATGCGCGCACGGTGGCTGCCAGGCGGCGCTCCAGCTCCTGGTGATCCTGTTCCAGATCGGCGCCGGGGCTCACGTGCAGGATGAAGTGAATGCGCGCCAGCACGGATTCCGACAGGTTGACCGTGAACTCCGAGTGCTCGGACTGGAACGCCGATTCCAGCAGGCTCTGCATGCGCTGGCGCACATCCGTGTTGTAACGGTCCCGGGGCGCGAACACCAGGCAGGAGACGAACCGGCGGTAGGTGTCGTGGCGGACGAACAACCGCACCTGCTGGCGGTCCTGCAGCTGCAGGATGCCCATGGCGATGTCGTGCAGGGTGTCCGGATGGATCTGGAACAGTTCGTCGCGCGGGTAGGTCTCCAGGATGTTGATCAGCGCCTTGCTCGCGTGGCCGGGATAGGGCAGGTCGGCGCGCTCCATGACTTTCTGGATCTTGCGTCGCAGCAACGGAATGCCGCGTGGATTGCGGTTGTAGGCCGCCGAGGTGTACAGCCCCAGGAAGCGGTGTTCGCCGATGACCTTGCCGTCGGCGTCCAGCCGTTTCACGCCCACATAGTCCATGTAGCCGGGCCGGTGCACCGTGGCCCGGTGGTTGGACTTGGTCAGGATCAGGGTCTCCGGGTCGCGCGCCAGGGCCTTCACCGCCGCCGGCAGTGCGTTGAAGCTCTCGGACGACCCCTTGCCGGACAGCCGCCGCAGGATGCCGAGCCCCGAACCCTTGACCGGTGTCAGGGTGTCCTTGCGGCCCTGGCGTTCCAGGTCGTAGCAGCGGTAGCCCAGGAAGGTGAAATGATCCTCTGCCAGCCAGTCGAGGAAGGCCAGGCTTTCGTCCCGGTCCGGCCCCGCGGGTGCGGTTCCGGCGAGCTGAGACCGCGCCTCCGCGATGCGCTCGCGCATGCCCTTCCAGTCCGCCACCGCCTGTTCCACGTCGTCCAGGACGTGCTGGACGTCGTCGTGGACGGCGTCCATGGTCTCGCGGCTGCTCTGGCGGTCCACCTCGAAATGCATCCACGCCTCCCGAACGCCCGCCTTCTCCTCGGCGGTGTCCGGGTTGACCTCTTCGATCTCCCCCTGGGCGTTACGCCGGGACACGATGATGGGATGGATGATCAGGTGGACGGTGAGGTTGTGCCGATTGAGGGCCATGGCGACGGAGTCCACCAGAAAGGGGTGGTCATCGCAGATGATCTGCACGATCGTGTGGCTCGATTCCCAACCGTGCTGCTCCGTCTCCGGGTTGTAGACGTGGATCCGGGCCTGCCCCGGGCGCCGCCGCCGGGCGAGATGCCAGTGGGAGAGCACCGCACCGTAGAGGTCGGCCGGGTCCCGCTGCATCATGTCTTCCGCCGCGACGCGCAGGTAGTACCCGCGGACCAGTCCCTTGATCGTTTCACACGCCTCCCTGGGCCAGCGTTCGTCGATCCGTTGCTCCACTGCGTCCAGCAGTTCCCGCTTGCGCCCTTCCGGTCCGGTTCGCATGGGTTGCGGCCCCTTCTTGTTGGTGTCCGGCTTCTCCCAGCATACGAGTTGCGCTGCCGGAGTGCACCCTGACAGCGGCATGCCGTATGCCCTGCAGCGGCGGTATCCGTTAGACTGCCTGCGGGGCGTCAGCCACAGGGCAACGGGAGTAATCGATGAGTCCGTCTTTTGAAGAGCAGCAGCGCCGGGTCAAGCGCCACTTCCGCAACGGCACGCCGGATGCTAACGACCAGACGCGCATCGCGCTGTATCTGCAGGCGGTCAAGGGGATCAACGTCGCCGTGCTGGCCAAGCTCGAGTGGCAGCCGGTGGACTGGCTGCCGTACCGGTTTCTCCACGGCCAGTACTACCGCGAGCTTGAACTCACCACCCTGCTGGGCCGGGCCACCCAGTGGTCGTCCCAGTCGTTGATCTACATGGAGGCGGCGACCCTGAGCATGGACCTGTGGTCCCGCACCGAGGCGGCCCGTTACCTGCCGGGGTTCTTCGAAGTGGACGAACGCTTCTACAGCTACCTCGCGCTCAGCCACGCGTTCATGTCGGTGCTGCGTTTCATGCCGCTGGTGCCGCCCGCCGTGGATGTGGAGGCCGATCCGTTCCTGAGTGCGCTCAAGGCCATCGAGGACGAGAACGGGCGCCAGATCCAGACGCAGATCCGCATGCTCAAGGACCTGGATGCCGGCCTGTCACGGCAGGAGCGCGAGCGGCTGGTGGAGACCCAGCGCGAGCGCGTCGAGGCGTGTTTCGCCCAGCTTCTGGCGACCCTCGGGCAACCGCCCGGCAAGGGTCTGGAAGAGGAGAGCGACTGAATGCCGAGCTTCGAGCACGAGGGCAAGTCTCTCTACTACGAGCTGCACGGGCGCGAGGGTGACCCGGTGGTGACCATCGTCAACGGGCTGTCCATGCGCACCAACCACTGGGCGCCCTACTTCGAGCTGCTGCCCGCCCGCGGCTGCCGCGTGCTCACCTACGACATGGTGGGCCAGGGGGCGTCGTCCAAGCCGGTGCTCGGTGCCGACTTCGACGACCACGCCACCATGCTGGCGGCGCTCCACACGCACCTGGGCATCGAGCGCCCGTATGTCTTCGGAATTTCATTCGGTGGTGTGGTCGCGCTCAAGTACGCCATCCGTTATCCGGAGCGCATCGGCGGGCTGCTGCCCGTGAGCACGTTCTCGGAGCTGGACCCGCAGCTCGAAGGCCATGCGGTCAACCTCTACCAGGGGCTGGCGCGGGTGGGGTTCGAGTTCTACCTGGACCTGCTGATGCCGCTGAATTTCAGCAATCAGTACATCGCCGCCAACCGCGATCTGGTGCACCTGATCAAGCGCGTGGGGGCCTCCACCAACGAGCTCTATGGCATCCAGAATCTCATGGAGTCGCTGTCGGATTTCCGCTCGCTGACGCCGGAGCTCGCCGCCATCGAATGCCCGACGCTGATCATGAACGGCGAGTTCGACTACCTCACCCCACGCCATCTGCACGACATCATGCGCCGCCATATCCGTTCCTCACGGCTGATTCTCGTGCCGCGGGTGTGTCACGCCTTCACCCTGGAGATTCCGGAACTGACCAGCCGGCTGATCGGCGATTTCGTCAAGTCCGTGGAGGCGGGCGAGTGGGTGGGCGACCAGAGCGTCTGGATCGCCGATGAGCACCCCGATGCCAAGGTGGCGTTGACCCGCTGCGAACAGGATCATCTGCGCGCCATCCCGGTGCCGGAGCCGGACAGGCCGGCGCGCGCACCGCGGCGCGAGAACGGCCCGGGCAGCAAGACGAAGTCGGCGGCGGGCAAGGGGCAGGCCCGCACCAAGGCGGCATCGGGCGGGACGAAAGCATCGACCAGCGGCAAGAAGGCAACGGCCCGCAAGAAGGCGCCCAGCGGCCAGCGGTAGCCGGCTGCGCGGCCGTATCACCGAGGGCCGGACGCCCCCTGCACGCCCAGCACCCGCGCCTGGGCGCGCCGGCGCAGGAGCATGTCCCAGCCGACACCCACGGCCAGGGCGAGGAAACCTGCCAGCTCCACGGCCATGGAGTAGTGCACGAACAGGGCGTAGCACACCACCAGCCCGCCTGCCGTGCCCACGGTCAGGGGCCCGGCATGGCGGTGCTGGCGCATTCCCGGGGCGATCGCCGCCACGGTCAGGATGGCGAACAGTCCGATCAGGGCGGCCCACAGGCCTTCGTCGACGGCGACGCCCGCCCCCAGGGCCGCCAGCATGGCCAGTGCCGCCATGGTGCCGTAGCAGGTGAGCAGTGCTAGGACGAGACTGGCGACGCCGACGGCGCCACGCCGCCAGAGTGACTTCACCCCGCGCACCGGGTTCAGGCGGCGCGCCCAGCGCCGGAAGGCGCCCGGTGACCGCTCCCCCCGCTGCATGGCCAGTTCCACGGAGTGGGCACCGAAGCTCGCGGCGATCTCGCGGGTCTGGGCGCTGGGGCTGTGGGCGAAGTAGTCCAGCGAACGGACAACGCGAATGTCCGTGAAACCGGCGTCGCGGAACAGGGCCAGCAGGTCCTCGTCCACGGTGGCGCCCACCACGCACTCCACCCACAGGCGCGGGTCGTCGCTGCAATCCACGGTCACCGGGCGGCGGATGACCACGTCGGCGAGCTGCAGGCGACCGCCGGGGCGCAGTACCCGGAACATCTCGGCCACGGCGCGGCGCTTGTCCGGGACCAGGTTCAGAGCGCCGTTGCTGGTGATGCTGTCGACGGTCTCAGCGGCCAGCGGCAGGCGCTCCGCCGAGGCTTCCATGACGCTCACGTTGGCGACGCCGGCTTCGCGGACTGCGGCGTGAATGCGTCGGGTCATGCCGCGGGTGAGATCGAGCGCGATCACGTGGCCGGTATCGCCCGTGAGCTGCGCGGCGATCAGCGCGTCGTTGCCGGCGCCGGCGCCGATGTCCAGCGTGGTGTCCCCGGGCCGGATCGCGCCGCCGGAGAACGGGTAGCCGACACCGGCGAAGGCGTTCGCGGCGGTGGCGGGGAGACGGTCGAGCTGCTCGGATGGGTAGCCGATGGCGCTTGCGGCCGATCGGCCCACGGGGAAATGGAAATGGTCATCCGGCGACGCGGCCACCGCGGTGTACATCTCGCGGACGGCCGCGAAGATCTGCCGGCGCGAATATCCCAGTATCGCCACCATGGCGCTACCCTCCGCTTCAGGAGCACAGGGTCAGTAGCGATCGAGCACCTTCTTCAGTCGTTGCCGCAACCGTTCGGGTGCCGGCGCCGTGCCCGTGCGATGAACCCGTGCCCGCAGACGCTTCTCGAACTCCGCCCGCGTGAAGCAGTCCCGACACCGCTCCAGGTGCCGGTCGATGGCGGCCAGGCGCGCGTCGTCCAGCTCTTCGTCCAGGTAGGCGAAAAGCTGCTCCAGGACCTCCTCGCAGGTCAGGTCATCCTGGCTCATTGTGGCTCCTCGCCGGTTCCCGGGCGGGTCGG
>SLBZ01000053.1 GCA_007126095.1 Aquisalimonas sp. | reverse complement strand
GCTGAGCGCCGATGACAGCGATCAGGATGCCGACATGATCGCCGTGGGCGCCGACTACCACTACAGCGACGAGCTGCGCTTCTACCTGAACTACGCGCAGATCGACAACGAGGACGGTCAGGACCGGCAGCCGTGGGTGCAGGCCAGCACCTTGACTGGCACAGAGACAGTCGGCGAGACCGCCCAAAGCGTGGCCGCGGGGCTGGTTTACAACTTCTGAGCCCGACTGAACGGATGGGGAGGTATCGCGGCTGACGCCGCTCCTACGGGGCGCTGGACTCCTGTAGGAGCGGCGATGCCGCGACCCTGCAACGCAACAGGGCGACCCTCCCTGACTACCGCACCATCTCCGCATCCGTCAGTGCGTTGACTTTCTCCCGCAGCACGAACTTCTGAATCTTCCCCGTGGACGTCTTCGGCAGATCCTCGAACAGCACATGCCGCGGGATCTTGAACCCGGCCAGCCGCTCGCGGCAGAAGGCGACGATGTCCGCCGGCGTGACCTCACCGGCGTCGGGCCGCAGGGTGATCACCGCGCAGGGGGTCTCGCCCCAGCGGTCGCTGGGTGCCGCCACCACCGCGCACTCCAGCACGGCCGGGTGCTTGTAGAGCGTGTCCTCCACCTCGATGGTGGAGATGTTCTCGCCCCCGGAGATGATCACGTCCTTGGCCCGGTCGCGGATCTCCAGGTAGCCGTCCGGGTGCCAGACCGCCAGATCCCCCGTGTGGTACCACCCGCCGTGGAACGCTTCCGCGGTGGCCTCCGGGTTCTTCAGGTAGCCGGTCATGATGGAGTTGCCGCGCACCATGATCTCGCCCATGGTTGTGCCGTCCATGGGCACGGGCGCCATGGTGTCCGGGTCGGCGACAATGGTCTCCTCCACGCTCAGGTACCGCACGCCCTGCCGCGACGCCATGCTGGCCTGTTCGTCCAGGGGCAGGGCGTCCCACTCCGGTTTCCAGGCACAGTAGTGCGACGGGCCGTAGGTCTCGGTGAGCCCGTAGAGGTGGATGACGTGGATGCCGATGCCCTCCAGTGCGCCGATGACCGCCGCCGGCGGGGCCGCACCGCCCACGTAGGCGGTGACGCTGTGATCGAAGCGTGCCGTGTTCGCCTCCGGTGCGCTGGTGAGCATGTTCAGCACCAGCGGCGCCCCGCAGAAATGGCTCACCTTGTGTTTGCCGATGGCTTCGAAAATGGCCGCCGGCTCCACCTTGCGCAGGCACACGCTGGTGCCGGCAACCGCAGGCAGCGTCCATGGAAAGCGCCAGCCGTTGCAGTGGAACATGGGCAGCGTCCAGAGATAGACCGGGTGGCGGCCCATCTCGCAGGCGATGATGTTGCTGTAGGCCCCCTGGTGGGCGCCGCGGTGATGGTAGAGCGCACCCTTGGGATTGCCGGTGGTGCCCGAGGTGTAGTTCAGGCTGATGCTGTCCCACTCACTGGCGGGCCACTGCCAGCGGAACTCCGGATCGCCTTCGGCCACCAGCGCCTCGTAGTCCAGGTCGCCCAGGCGCTCGCCGCCCGGGCCTTCCGGGTCGTCCACGTCGATTACCAGCGGTTTGCGATCACAATGGGCCAGCGCTTCGCGCACCACCGGGGCGAACTCGGTATCGGTAATCAGCGCATCCGCCTCGCCGTGGTCGAGGATGAAGCCGATGGTGCGGGCATCCAGGCGGATGTTGATGGTGTTGAGCACGGCGCCCGCCATGGGCACGCCGAAATGCGCCTCCAGCATGGGCGGGATGTTCGGCAGCACCGTGGCCACGGTCTGCCCCGGGCCGATGCCGCGGGCGCGCAGGGCCGAGGCGAGTTGCCGGCAGCGGGCGCCGTACTCGGCGTAGGTGGTGGTGCGTTCACCGTGGATGACGGCGGGATGGTCGGGGTAGACCAGCACGGCCCAGTCGAGCATCGACAGGGGCGTCAGGGGTACGTCGTTGGGCTGTTGGTCTGTGTGCACGGTGGCTCGGGGGGTGCTCATGCCTCGGTGTCCTCCTCCGGATCATTTTCTAATGATGGTGTTTCGGTGTCGGTGTCCGGAGTCCATTCCAGGGGCCGCGGTTGAGCGAGCGGCCCGCAGATCGCTTCCGCTGTGTCAGTGCCGCCGCCGGGCAGTACGGTGCCGAACAGGCGGCAGGTGTTGGCGCCCATGATGCGACGGACATGGTGCTCCGCGAAGGGCTCCTCACCCCGGCGTAACAGCGCCGTGAGCACGTTCAGATGGGTGACCTCGATCATCGGCGTCACGGAGCCGTCGTAGTCCGATCCGATGGCCACGTGGCGGCTGGGCTCGGAGACCCCCATCTCCGCCGCAATCCCGGTAATATGCCGCATGGCATCGGCTACGCGCCAGACGCTGGGGCCGATGGCCTGTGGCCAGAAGCCGATGCCGATGACGCCGTCGGTATCGATGATGCGGCGGATGTCGTCGTCACTGAGGTTGCGGTCGGGCCGGCAGGGCGCCTCGCAGCCTTCCGCGATGCCCGTGTGCGACACCGTGACCGGCTGGCGCAGATAAGCGGTGGCATCCGCAAGGCCGGCACTGGAGATGTGCGCCAGGTCTACCGCCATGCCCAGTTCCTGCGCCGTGCTCAGCGCCGTAAACCCGTGGTCGGTGAGCCCGTAGCGCTCGCAGCCCTCGTTGGAGCCGGAGAGGTTATTGTCGAAGCGGTGCGTGGGGGCGAACAGCCGCACTCCGGCCTCGAACAGGTCTTCCATGTCGGCGCGCACGTCTGCGCCGGTGACGTCGTCGCCGCCGATCCAGTGACCCCCTTCGATGCCGATGATGCCGCCGATCACGTCCCTGCCGACGGCCCGGTCCGCGACCAGCTGTCGCAGATCGTCTGCCGTGGCGATCAGGCGCAGTTCCGGGCCGTCGGTGTCCCGTGAGCGTTCGGCGGCTTCGTGGAAGCGTTCGATCTGGTAGAAGGCGCGCTCCCGCAGGCCGAACACCGGTCGCCCCTGCATGAAGAACAGCGCGGTGTTGGTGTCGAGCGAGTCGCCGCTGACACAGGTCTGCCAGGGCAGGTTCAGCGGGCTGCGGGTCACGATCGTGAACACCTGCAGGGCGATGTTACCCTCATGCAGCCGCGGCACGTCGGCGTGGCCGAAGTAGGAGCGCTCCAGCAGATCGCGCTCCCACTTCAGGGTGTCGATGTGCAGGTCCGCGACGAACAGTGATTCATGCAGGGCCCGGTCGCGTGCGTCCGGCTCCGGCGCGTCTTCGTCCACGCCGTAGGGGTTCATCATGCGGTCGTACTGCCCGGCCAGGTAGTACAGGCCGGCGGCGTACTGGGTGTAGGCTATGTAGCCAACCCCGAGCAGCAGAGCACCCATGATGGCGAAAAACAGTTTCCTCTGCTGCGTCAAATCCGCTCCTCCAGCCGTTTCCGGAATGTGCCGACGCAACCCATGAGCCAGCCCCCGAGCCATCATGCCACACCTGAGGCGCCCGGTAAGGGACAGCGCATGGCGGTGCTGGACGTGCTGCGCGGCGTTGCGGTGCTCGGCATTCTGCTGATGAACATCCAGTCGTTCGGGCGGCTGTCGAGTGAATACCTCAATCCGAAGGCGCTGGGTGACCCGCCGACGCTGGACTGGATCGTGTGGTTGATCAACCACGTGGTGGCGGACGAGAAGTTCATCACCATGCTCACCATCCTCTTCGGCGCCGGTATCGTCATCATGGCGACCGCCTCGAAGGAGTCGGCCGTCGCCTTCGAGCAGCGCTACCGGCGGCGCATGGCGTGGTTGTTCGTCTTCGGGCTTGCGCATGGGCTACTGCTGTGGCCGGGCGATATACTTGCCGCATATGCCATCTGCGGTGCCATTGCGCTGCAGTTTCGGCAGCGCTCTCCCGCGGAACTGGTGTGGCTGTCGCTGCTGCTTTTTGCCACCGCCACCGTGCTGTGGATGCTGTTCAGCGTGGGCCTGGTGTTCGTACTGCCCATGGACTGGGTCGGCCAGCTGGCTGGGCGTTACTGGACCCCGACGGCCGACGTGGTCTACGCCGAGGTGGATCGGCTGACATTCAACTGGATATCGACCGTGGGCGAGCGCGCCGTGGACGCTCTGAGCGCTCAGGCGTGGATGCTGGTCTCCGATCGTATCTGGCGCATGCTGGCGATGATGCTGCTGGGCATGGCGCTGATGAAAGTGGGTTTTCTGCCCGGCAAGTGGTCGCTTGCCAGCTACCGGCGGGTGGTCGTGGGTGGCCTGCTGGTGGGCGTGCCGGCGGTGCTTGCCGGTGTCTGGTTCAACGAGGCGGTGAACTGGGATTTCCGGTATTCCATGTTCCTGGGGCGCATTGCCAATCACTGGGCCAGTATCGCCATCGCGCTGGCGTGGATTGCCACCGTGATTCTGGTGGTGCGCCACTCGCTGTTCAGCGTGGCAACACGAGCGCTGGAGGCGGTCGGGCGTCTGGCCATGACCAACTACCTGGGGCAGTCGATCCTGTGTGTGGGGATTTTCCACGGCATCGGCCTGGGGCTGTTCTCCCGCTTCGGCTACCTGGAGCTGCTGGGTGTGGTGGCGCTGGTGTGGGCGATCCAGATCGCCTTCTCCATCATCTGGCGGCAGTACCACGCCATGGGGCCGTTCGAGTCCCTGTGGCGGCGGCTCGCGGCCGGGTGACCCTGTCGCATATGGCATCGTGGGTGCCGTTGCACGTCATTTACCCCCGCTGTCTCCCGTGCTTCGCTTACACTAGTAATCAGTGACGGCTCGAAGGCGACGGGGAGAGCGTTGGATGGAGCTTCTGAATCGGCTCATGGCGGTGCAGCACCGCAAGGGTGCGCTGACCGACGACGTGCTCCGTGGGCTTTCCCGAGAGTGGCGCGTGCCACTCTACCGTCTGGAAGGGCTGCGCTCCTTCTACCCGGTATTCCGTGACCAGCCCGGGGCGCCGCGCCGTCTCTCCGTATGCCGTGACGTGGCCTGCCGCATGGCCGCAGGTCCTGACTTCGCCGAGCGCGTCGCCCAGGCCATGATGGGTTTTGACGGGATCGAGGTGGAGTCGGTGAGCTGTCTGGGGCTGTGCCATGCCGCACCCGCGGCGCTGGCCGGCGACGTGCCGGTCTCCGGTTCTCCTGAGCGTCTGAGGGACGGCATGAGCGGGCGGCAGCCGCAGCCGCTGGTGGGTGACCCGCCGGCCGGTGTGGCGGCCGTGGATCCGTACCGCGGTGCCGACGGGCATTACGGCACGCTGGTGGAGCTTCTGGATGGTGGCCGTCCCGAGTCCGTCATCGAGACGCTGGAGGCCTCCGGGCTTCGCGGCATGGGTGGCGCGGGGTTTCCCACCGGCCGCAAGTGGCGGTTCACGAGGGCGGCTTCGGGCGGGCCGCGCACCGTGGTCTGCAATGCGGACGAGAGCGAGCCGGGCACCTTCAAGGATCGGTTGCTGCTGGAACGGGCACCGCACCTGGTGATTGAAGCCATGATCATCGGCGGCTGGGTCATCGGGGCAAGTCACGGCATCATCTACCTGCGCCACGAGTACGAGCACGCGCGCGAGGCGTTGCACAAGGCACTGGAGCGCGCGCGGGCGGACGGCTACATCGGCAGCAACATTCGCGGGAGCGGGTTCGACTTCGAGCTGGACCTGTTCATCTCGCCCGGCGGCTACATCATGGGCGAGGAGACGGCATTGCTGGAGGGGCTTGAAGACCGGCGCGGCGAGCCCCGTAACAAACCGCCGTTCCCGACACAGGTCGGTTATAACGGCGGCCCGACTCTCATGAATAACGTCGAGACGTTCGCCCTGATCCCGCGCATCCTTCAGGATGGCGCGGAGGGCTGGAAGGCGCGTGGACGTGAGGGATACAGCGGCCTCAAGTTTCTGTCGGTCTCCGGTGATGTGGCCGCCCCCGGCGTCTATTGCGTACCGGCGGGGACGCCGATCCGTGATGTGATCGAGCGCGCCGGCGGCATGGCCGGCGGCCGGTCGCTGTACGCGTTCTGTCCCGGTGGCGCCTCCACGCCGTTCCTGCCCGCAGCCCTGGCCGATACGCCCGTGGATTTCGATGCCCTGGCCCAGGCCGGTGCCGGGCTCGGGTCCGGTGCCCTGTTCGTGGTGGGCAGCGGGCGCGATCTGCTGGATCTCGCCATCCAGCAGGTGCGCTTCTTCCGCAACGAGTCCTGCGGCAAGTGCGTGCCCTGCCGCACCGGCTCCGCCCAGGCCGTAAGCAAGCTCGAGGCCGCCCAGGCCGGTGCTCCGGAAGAAGGGTTGACCGAACTGCTGGAGGCCCTCGACGAGACCCTGGTGCAGACCTCCATCTGCGGCCTGGGCCAGGTGGCCCTGACGCCGATCATGGGGCTGCTGCGCCATTTCCCCGATGAAGCCGCGCGACTGCGGAGGCCGCATGACTGACACCGTCTCCCTGACCATCGACGACCAGGCAGTGGAGGTGCCCGTCGGCACCACCATCTGGGATGCCGCGCGCTCGCTCGGCATCGACATCCCCGTGCTCTGTCACAGTACGCGCATGCGCCCGGTAGGCGTCTGCCGCATGTGTGTCGTGGATACCGGTGTGCGCAACCTGCAGGCGTCCTGCGTGCGGCCGTGCGAGGAGGGCATGGCCGTGTACACCGACTCGGAGAAGGTCCGTCGCAACCGCCGCATGCTGCTGGAACTGCTCCTGGCCGACTATCCGGCGCCGGGCAACCGCGAGGCGACCACCGGCGACGACGAGCTGCTCGCCCTTGCGCGCGATTACGGCGTCGAGCACAGCCGCTTCCAGGCGTCGGCTTCGGCCGCACCCGCTCCCGTGGACGACTCCTCCCCTGTGATCGTCGTGGATCATGCCGCGTGCATTCTCTGCGATCGCTGCATTCGCGGCTGCGATGAACTCCAGCACAATGATGTGATGACCCGCAGCGGCAAGGGGGCGGCGACGCACATCGCGTTCGATCTGGACGTGCCCATGGGCGAGAGCACCTGTGTGGCCTGCGGCGAGTGCCAAGCCGTATGCCCGACCGGTGCCCTGACCAACCGCAGCCTGCACGGGCTGCATGTACTCGCGGAGGACAGAGAATGACTGCCATCGACGTCAAGGCGCGGGTGGTGGATTCCGTGTGCCCATACTGCGGTGTGGGCTGCGCGCTGTCCTGGGTGGTGGACACCGAGCGCAACCGCATTCTGGAAGCCCGTGGCCGGGACGGCGCGGCGAACGAGGGTCGCCTGTGTGTCAAAGGCCGCTACGGGTTCGATTACACCACCCACGCCCACCGCCTCACCAAACCCCTGATCCGCCGTGAGGATGCCTATCCCAAGGGCGCACTGTCATGGGACGACAACGGGCCGCGGCGCCCGGGCGGACCGGTGGACCCCGAGACTGTGTTGCCGCACTTCCGTGAGGCCACCTGGGAGGAAGCGCTGGAGCGCGTGGGGCAGGGGCTTCGTGGCATTCGTGATGCCCATGGTGGCGATGCGCTGGCCGGCTTCGGCTCCGCCAAGGGCTCGAATGAGGAGGCGTACCTGTTCCAGAAACTGGTGCGCGCCGGATTCGGTACCAACAATGTTGATCACTGCACGCGCCTGTGCCACGCCTCGTCGGTGGCGGCGCTGCTGGAGGGGATCGGCTCCGGCGGTGTCACGAATATCGTGCGCGATATCGAGCGCGCCGATGTGGCGCTGATTACCGGCTGCAACCCCACGGAGAATCATCCCGTGGCGGCCACGTTCATGAAGGATGCTGCTGCCAACGGCACCGAGCTGCTGGTGGTGAATACGCGGCGGCCGCGGATCGCCGACTATGCCGCCATGTACCTGGAGATCCGGCCCGGCACCGACGTGGCGTTCTACAACGCCATGATGCACGTGATCATCAACGAGGGGCTCACGGACGACGCGTTCATCGCCGCGCGCACGGAGAACTTCGAGGCCATCCGCGAGAATGTGCAGGAGTACAGCCCCGAGTCCGTTGCCGAGCTGGTCGGTGTGGACGCCGAACGCATCACCGAGGCGGCGCGCCGGTTCGGGCGCGCGAATGCGGCCATGCTGTTCTGGGGTATGGGCATCTCCCAGCACACCCACGGCACCGACAACGCCCGCTGCCTGATTGCCCTGGCCATGATCACCGGGAACACCGGCCGGCCGGGAACAGGCCTGCACCCGTTGCGCGGCCAGAACAACGTCCAGGGTGCGTCTGACGCCGGGCTCATCCCCATGATGTACCCCGACTACCAGAAGGTCAGCGACTCCGGGGCGCGGGCGCGTTTTGAGGCATTGTGGGGGCGTTCCCTGTCGCCGGAGCCGGGGCGTACCGTCACCGAGATCACCGACGGGGCACTGGACGGCACGATCCGAGGCATGTACATCCTCGGCGAGAACCCGTTCGTCTCCGACCCGGACGTCGAGAAGGTGCGCAAGGCGCTTGGGACGCTGGAGTTCCTGGTCGTGCAGGATATCTTCCTGACGGAAACGGCCGAATTCGCGGACGTGATTCTCCCCGGCAGCGCCTTCGCGGAGAAGACCGGCACCGTGACCAACACCGACCGGCGCGTGCAGGTGGGTCGCCAGGCCCTGCAGCCGCCGGGCGAATCACGGCAGGACTGGCAGATCATCTGCGATATTGCCGAGCGCATCGGGTATCCCATGCGCTATCCCGACGTGTCGGCGGTGTTCGACGAGTTTGCCGCCGCCACCGGCAGTTACGCCGGGCTCAGCCATGAGGTGCTGGGTGACCGCGGTCGCTGGTATCCCTGCCCGGACCCGGAGCACTCGGAAGGTGAACCCATCGTCTTCGAGGAGACCTTCCCCAGAGGTCGGGCGCTGCTCGTGCCGGCGCGCCAGTCACCGCCGGTGGAGGCCACCGACGCGGCGTATCCGCTGGTGCTCAACACCGGTCGGGTGCTTGAGCACTGGCACACCGGCACCATGACCCGCCGCTCCGCCGCGCTCCACGGCATCAGCCCGGAGGGTTTCGTGGAGATCCACCCGGACGACGCCGCCGCATACGGCGTCGCCGACGGCGGCTGGGTTGAGGTGACCTCGCGCCGCGGCCACATCCGTATCCGCGCGCGGCTGCGGGATCGCGTGGCCCGTGGCAGCGTGTTCATCCCCATGCACTTCCGCGAAGCCTGCGCCAACGTGCTGACCCATCCGGCGGTAGACCCCGTCGGCAAGATCCCGGCGTTCAAGTACTGCGCGGTGCGGTTGGAGCCGGTTGTGGCGGAGGACCGTGCCTGATAGTGGCATGCTCGCGGCTGACGTCGCACCTACAGCGGAGCGACCGCGGCCCTTAAGTAGGAGCGACGTCAGTTGCGACGGGCGCTGAGTTCAGCGCACGAGTCCCTGCTCCCGCGCCATGGCGTAGGCCATCTTGGGGCCGGTGTAGAGCGACGGCAGCAGCACCAGTGACACCGGCACCGCCGTGACCACGATGAACTGCTGCAGGGCCGAAATACTGCCTTCGCCCATGAACAGCAGTACAGCGGCGGTCAGCGCCATGGTGATGCCCCAGAACGCGCGCACGGCTGGGTGCGGTTCCTGATCCCCGGTGGCGACCATGGAGATGGTGTAGCTCATGGAATCGCCGGTGGTGGCAACGAAGATCGTGGTCAGGACCAGGATCAGCACCGCCATCAGACCACCAAGGGGGAGCGCCTGGGCGACGGTGAGGGTGGCCACGTCGAACTGGAAGTTCGCCAGCGGTTCCGCCAGGTCAATGGCGCCGGTGAGCTGATAGTAGATGCCTGAGCCGCCCAGCAGGGTGAACCAGACGGTCGAGGCGATGGGCGCGGCCAGCGCCAGCGCGATGATCATCTGGCGGATTGTCCGGCCCCGGGAGATGCGCGCGATGAACATGGCCATCAGCGGCCCGTAGCCCAGGAACCAGGCAAAGAAGAACACCGTCCACCACTGCATCCACCAGTCCGGCGCCGTCTCACTGGTCACTGTGGCCATGGGCAGGAAATCGTTGATGTAGGTGCCAAAACCCTGCAGGTAGCTGTTGACCAGGAACAGGGTTGGGCCGAACAGCAGGATGAAGGCACCGATGCCCAGGGCAAGAAAGACGTTGAACCGGCTGAGCATCTGGATGCCCTTGTGGATGCCGGTGACCGCCGAGGTCACGTAGATGGACGCCAGAACGAGCAGGATACCGAACTGCGTCACGAATCCTTCGGGCAGGCCGAATAGGGTGTTGGCGCCGAAACTGACCTGCGTGGCAAGAAACCCGATGGGACCCACTGTGCCTGCGACCACCGAGATGACGCACACCGCGTCGACGATGCCGCCCCAGGGGTTGCGCATGACACGCTCTCCGAAGAGAGGGTAGAGGAGAGTGCGCGGCTGCAGCGGTTTGCCGTAGCGGTAGTGGGCCTGCACCAGCACGATACTGGTGAGGGCGCCCAGAATTGCCCAGGCAAGAAAGCCCCAGTGCATGAACGACTGCGCCAGCGCCGGCGCCACCGCAGCTTGACTGCCCGCATCCGCGCCGAACACCGGAGGCGTTTCGAGGAAGTGGTACAACGGCTCGCCGGCGGCGAAGAACACGCCACCTCCGGCGAGGAGGGTGCACATGATGATGGACACCCACTTGAAGGTGCTCATCTCGGGTTCGTCGAGATCGCCCATGACGGCACTGCCCGCCGGCGAGATGGCCACGCCGATGGCGGTGAAGAACGTCGCAAGCAGCAGCAGTTGCCAGAACGATCCCAGGTACTGGGCGGCCATGGCGTGGCCACTGTCCACCAGGCTCTGGACCTGCCCAAGATCGATGAGTGCGAAGATCAGAAAGGCGACGATAAAACCGCCGCTAAGCCCGAGAACCCACGGGTCGCCAAGGCCCGCGCTAACTCCCGTGCGCGCGTCGGCCGTTGTGCTCTGACTCATGATTACCGCTCCGTTTCTAATGCTTCTTGAATGAATGGCGCCCGCATCCCGCACCGGATGGCAGGGACCAGTGAAAAGACCGAATGAGTGGGCTGGCGTTTGCGAGGGAAACGCCGGATTAAACGAGCGCGAGAGCTTATCAGGGAATAAGGCGTACTGATAGGGAGAGCGCGGCGTGGCGGGGTATCGGGCCCGGGCCCGGGAGTAAGCGAACGTATGGTGCTCCCTCCCGGGTCCGTCAAGCAGACATGGGGAGGGCGTCAGTCCTCGACCAGAATGTAGGAGCCGTCCTCGTCGTGGGTCTCCCGTCCGGTTACCGGCGGGTTGAAGGAACAGATCAGGCGCATCTCCTTGTTGCCGCCGCGGAGGATGTGCCGGTCGTGTTTGTCCAGGGCATAGAGAACCCCGTCGTGAAGCTGGTGTACTTCACCGGTGGCGAGATCCTCGATGCTGCCGTCACCCTCGACGCAGTAGACCGCTTCCAGGTGGTTCTTGTACCACAGGTGAAGCTCGGCGCCGGGCGGGATGCGAGTCTCATGAAAGGAAAAGCCCATGCCGTCCTTCTTCAGGAGCATGCGGTAGCTGGTCCAGCCTTCGCCCTGCACCTCCCGATCCGTGCCTTTGATTTTCTCAATGTCGACGATCTTCATTGTGTGCTCTCCTTTGGTGACCGATCGGTAATGGCTCCATGGTGCCGCACCTGCGAGCGCATTGCACCAACCGGTCGGGTGGAAACGGACCCTGAGCTTCCGTCATGGTGGGCCTTCAGTGATGGTGGACCTGAAGGTCCACCCTACGGGAGCCGGGGAGGCATGAACCTGGCGTAGGGCGGACCTTCAGGTCCGCGACCATTGAATGAAAAAAGCCGAAGCCACCGGCGATGGGTGGCTTCGGCTTTCGCGAAGAGTGTTTCGCATCGGGCAGCCGGTGTCGGCTCAGGAGGCCTTCTGGGCAGAGATCCCCAGGTCCCCCATGGCAGCAACCAGGCTCTCCTCGATGATCGCGAGCCCCTTCTCCAGGTCTGCGTCCTCGATGACACAGGGCGGCAGGAGCTTGAGCACCTGGTCGTCGGTGCCGGCCGTCTCGATGATCAGGCCGCGCTGGAAGGCGTGCTCGGAGATCTTCTCCGCCAGCTCGACGTTGCCGAACTCGATGGCCTGCATCATGCCCCGGCCGCGTGGGCAGCCGCGGGCGTTGGGGTAATTGTGCGCCAGCCCTTCCAGGAACTCCGCCATGCGCTTGCCCTTGCGGGCGATGTCCTTCTCGAAGCGGTCGTCGGACCAGAACAGCTCCAGCGTTCGCTTCGCCGTGACGAACGACGGGTTCTGGCCGCGGAACGTGCCGTTATGCTCGCCCGGGGCCCAGATGTCGTATTCAGGCTTTATCAGCGTGATGGCCAGGGGCAGACCGTAGCCGCTGAGGGATTTCGACAGTGTGACGATGTCCGGGTTGATCCCGGCTTCCTCGAAGCTGAAGAAGTGGCCGCAGCGGCCAAGGCCGGTCTGGATGTCGTCGACGATGAGCAGCATGTCGTACTTCTGGCACAGCTTCTCCAGCCCCTTGAGCCATTCCAGGTCGGCCACATTGACGCCACCCTCGGCCTGCACCGTCTCGGTGATGACCGCTGCCGGCACGTCCACGCCGGAGGCGCCGTCGGCGAGCATCCGATCGATGTACTCGAGGCTGTTGGTGTCCGGCCCGAGGTAACGGTCGAAGGGCATGTGCGTGGTGTTGTCCAGGGTGACGCCGGCACCCTGGCGTTTGAAGCCGTTACCGGTGACGGAGAGCGAGCCCAGGGTCATGCCGTGGAAGGCGTTGGTGAATGCCATGATGGTGTCCCGCTTCTTGACCTTGCGGGCAACCTTCAGCGCGGCCTCCACGGCGTTGGTGCCGGTGGGTCCGGGGAACTGCACGCGATAGCTCATGTTGCGCGGCTTGAAGATCAGTCGCTCGAGCGTCTCCAGGAACTCGGCGCGGGCGACACTCGCCATGTCCAGGCTGTGCGTGATGTTGTCGTCGCTCAGGTACTCGACCAGCGCCTTCTTGAGTTCCGGGTGGTTGTGCCCGTAGTTCATCACGCTGGCGCCGGCGAAGAAGTCCAGATAGGCGTCGCCCCCGGTGTTGTACATGTACGAGCCGCTCGCCTTGGCGAACGTGGTCGGGAAGCCGCGCACGTAGCTGCGAACTTCCGACTCGTGCTGGTTGATGATCTGCATGTGATCCATGGTCATGAGACTGTCCTCACGGCTTGAGTTGATTGGGCCGGTTCGCGTCGTAGGGGCCGATGAAGTACCACTCTTCGGCCTCGTGATCGCCTTCCGGCGGAAACTGGTCTTCCCGGAAGCCCTCGGTGGGCCTGATGGCCGTGTCGAGCTCCCGGGCGATGGCGGTAAACAGGGCCTTGGAGGCGTCGTTGGACGGCGAGATTGTCGTCTCGAGCATCGTCGCTCCAGCTGCTCCCGGGCTTTGCAGGAAAGCGCGGAGCAGCCGTTTGCCAAGCCCCTGGCCGCGCATGCTGGCGTCCACGCCCACCTGCCACAGGAAAATGCTGTCCGGCCGCTGCGGCGGGCGGAAGCCGGTGACGAAACCGACGATGCGGCCTTCGTTCTCGGCCACGATGCACGTGCCGCTGAATTCCCGGGCAAGCAACATGTACATGTAGGCCGAGTTCAGATCCAGTACGCCGGATTCTTTCACCACGCGCCAGATTCCCGCACCATCTTCGACGGTGGGATTACGAAACTGCACTGGTTTGAGTTCGTTGCCGCTCACGCTAACAATCCCCGTTGGGTTACCAATGTTCAGAGCCGGCAGGCAGCACGTCCGTGCTGGCGGCAGAATGGCGCAACTGACCGATCGGCAGACACAGATCGACACTGGCCGCATGCGGCAAGCGTCAGGGCGCGGGAAAGAACCTTGAAGCAAGGTCCTGGGAGGAGCATCCGGCTACCAGCCGACTTGGTCGGAACAGGTGCTCTGCAGTAAGCCAACGATTGGCCTCTCTGTTTTAGTTCGCTTTCCATTCAAGCATTGTTTCCCCATCTCGTCAAGCTTTGTTTTCGTTTTCGGGGTCGTTTAGAAAATAATTCCATTGTTGTTTTGTTCTTGGTTTTTCTTTCAAATTTAATTGAATTAATTATTGCATTAATTGCGAATTTTATTCTTTCATGAGGCGTGTCACAACGTGGTAAGCCGGTAGTTGACTATGGTACGCCGGGAGCGGACGATTGCCGCGGGAATGGCGCTGCCGCGCGCCCCCTGCCCATACGAATTGTACGAGTGATCGCCACAGATGATGGTTCCGACCCTGGCCTCCCTTGGGGCACTGTTTGTCTCGGTTGGGATCCTGCTCCTCGGGGGCGGGCTGCTTGGCACGTTGTTATCCGTTCGGCTCGGGGTGGAAGGGGAGTCGGCCACGGTAATCGGTCTCGTCATGGCGTGCTATTCCGTGGGGTTCGTGCTTGGCACGCTGGTTTGCGACCGTATCATCCAGAAAGTCGGCCACATCCGTGTGTTCGCCGCCATGGCCGCGGTCGCGGCCTGTGCCGCGCTGGTACACGGACTCCATCTCGATCCTCTTCTCTGGGCGGCCATGCGCGTGGTGGTGGGCTTTGCCATCGCCGGGCTGTACATGGTGGCCGAGAGCTGGCTCAACGACCGCACGCCCCGGGAAGTCCGCGGGCAGGTGCTGGGTGTGTATGTGGTGGTGACGTCGCTCGCGCTCGGGTCGGGCCAGTTTCTTCTGGGTATGGGCGACGTCTCCGGTCATCAGTTGTTCAGCCTGGCGGCCATGCTGCTGGCGGCGGCGCTGATCCCCGTGGCCCTCGCCCGGGTGCCGTCGCCGGAGCTCAGGCCAACGGGACGGGTCGGGCTCAGGCAGCTTTACTGGATCTCGCCACTGGCGACCATCACCGCAATGGGTGCCGGTGTGACCAATGGCGCTTTCTTCGCGCTCGGGCCTGCGTTTGCGGTGGATGTCGGCTTCAGTTCCGGTGAGGTGGGCACGTTCATGGGGGCGGCCGTGCTTGGCGGGCTGTTCCTCCAGTATCTGATCGGGCGCTTGTCGGACCGGTATGACCGCCGCCGCATGATCATGGTGGTGGCACTGCTGGTGGCCGGTGCCAGCCTGACCATGGTGGCGATGCAGGGCCAGCCCACCTGGACTGTGATCCCCGTGGCCGTGGTATGGGGCGGTACCAACTTCACCATGTACGCCCTGGCACTGGCCCTGGCTCACGACTTCATGGATCCCGACGAGCGTGTTCCCGCCAGCGCCACCTTGCTGCTGGTGCACGGTATCGGCATGATCATCGGCCCGGTGGTGCTGTCGCAGTTCATGGGGCTGACCGGCGCTCACGGCCTGTTCTTCGGGCTGGCCGTGGTGACCGTGTTGATCGCCCTGTTTGGCTGGTATCGAGACCTGGTGGGGGAGTCCATCCAGGTGGCGACCCAGGAGCGCTACACGGCGACACCGCAGGCAACGCATTCGACTCCGTACTGGGCCGGCCTGGATCCACAGGGCGAGGACGACCAGCTGGAGTTCGAGTTCGAGTTTTCAGAGGATGACTGAACCAGTCCGCAACCCGTCGGCCGGACTCAGGAGCGTATGTCGATGAACACCACCGCACCGGGGCCGGACGCCCCCATTCTCGCCGTGGATGCGGCAACGGACGCCTGTACCGTGGCGCTGTCCGCGGGCGGGCGGACTGCGTGCCGTGGCGGTGTCATGCCCCGGGAGCACGCGGCAAGGCTGCTTGGTCTCGTCGACGAGGTGATGGAAGAACTGCAGGTGCGCGTCGCCGACCTGGCTGCGCTCGCCTGGTGCCATGGGCCGGGTGCATTTACCGGACTGCGTATCGCGGCCGGGGCAGTGCAGGGGATTGCGTGGGGCGGCAGTGTCCCGGTGGTGGGAGTGTCCACGCTCGCGGTGTTGGCCCAGGGCGCAGCCCGCCGGCAGGCGGCGACCCACGTTTGCAGTGCGCTGGATGCGCGCATGGGCGAAGTGTACTGGGGGTGCTATGCCCTCGACACCGGGAGCGGATTGATGCTACCTGCCAGCGAGGATCGTGTGTGCGCCCCGGAGGAGGTGACCGTGCCGGGTGCCTGGGCCGGATTCACGGCCGTGGGCAGCGGCTGGTCCGCCTATCCGGAGGCGTTGTCCGCCCGCACCGGTGCCCCCGACGCGCGCGACGATGTGGAACTCCCGGACGCCCGTGACCTCCTGCCGTTCGCCCGCCACCGTGCCGCTCTTGGTGACACCGTTGCCGCCCGTGACGCCGTTCCGGTCTATCTCCGCGACCGGGTGACCGGTTGAGCCGGACGCCGGTTGCGGCCGACCCTCAAATGCTCTAAAAATAGAGCGAGCGCTCGCTCTATTTTTTGGGGGCATGATCATCCATGAGTGAGATCCACCTGATTCGCCACGGTCAGGCGTCCTTCGGTAGCGACGACTATGATCGTCTCTCCGAGACCGGCCGTCAGCAGTCGCTGCGCCTGCGGGATCACTGGCGTGCCCTGGGGATGCGTTTTGATGTGATCTACTGCGGGATGCTCCACCGCCAGCGCACCACGGCGGATATCCTCATGAGCGGCCAGCTCGCACCCGAGTGGCGTGAATCCGCCTGTCTTGACGAATTTGCCCACCAGCCGGTGCTCCGTGCGTGGGCACGTCGGCTTCGGGAGCAGGACCCGGGCAGCATGCCTGATCGCGACCTGCTGAACTCCGATCGCCGTGTCTTCCAGCGCTTCTATGCCGAGGCCATGACCGCCTGGGTGGATAACCGCCTGCCGGCGATGGAGGGGCTGGAGCCATGGCCGGCCTTCCGCGAGCGCTGCAGTGGTGCACTCGACGAGCTGGTGCGGGATCACCCCCGCGGCGCCCGGCTGGGCGTGGTGACATCCGCCGGGGTGATCGGCGTGCTCATGGGCCGGGTGCTGGGGCTGGACGACCATGCCGCCGTGCGACTGGGATGGACCATCTACAACAGTTCCCTCACGCGCCTGCGGTTCGGCAGCGGCAACGAGGCGAGTCTGACCGATTTCAACGCCGTGCCCCACCTGGAACACCCCGATTCCGCCGAGATGATCACGTTCCGATGACAGCGATGGCGACAGACAGCGAGGGTTTTCCCGCCTTTCACCGGGCGCTGTGCAGCCGGCAGGAGGAATTCCTGCGGGAGGTCTACGAGCGCCACCAGGACGTCATCCGCATCAAGTCGGAGGCCGTGGCGCTGCGCAAGCTGGGGCTGATCTTCGAGAAGACCCTGGAGATCAGCAACCACAGCGGTTTTCAGGCCACCAGCGTGCGCGACCTCAGCGAGGCCACCGGCATCAGCATGGGATCGCTGTACTCCTACATTGAAAGCAAGGACCGCCTGCTCGGCATGATCCTCAGCTACGGCCGGGTCGTGGTGGATCGCACCCTGCGCATTCCGGACGCGGTTACCGATCCGGTTGCCCGGCTGCGTCACGTGTTGCGCACGCACGTGTACGTCACCGAGGTGCTGCAGCCGTGGTTCTATTTCTCCTACATGGAGTCCCGCCACTTCGACCGCGACGCGCGCGAGCGTGCCATCGCCGGTGAGCTGCGGACCGAGCGGCTGATCATCGGGCTGCTGGAAGAGGGGATGGCCCGGGGCGTTTACCGGATCGAGGACCCGGAATTCACCGCGGCACTGATCAAGCCGCTGTTGCAGGAGTGGTACCTCAAGCGCTGGAAGTATCGACGGCGCAACATCAGCGCGGACGGCTACGCTGATGGCATGATCGCCTTTGTTGAGTCCGCCGTCGTCCGCCGCGAGCCGGCAGCGACGGCGACAACCGTTACGGGAGAGAAGCACCAATGACACAGAAGAACCTGTTCGACCTGACCGGCCGCGTGGCACTGGTGACCGGCGCCAGCCGCGGGATCGGCGAAGCCAGTGCGCGGCTGCTGGCGCACCACGGTGCCCATGTGATCGTCTCCAGCCGCAAGCAGGAGGTGTGCGAAGAGGTGGCCGAGAGTATCCGTGCCGACGGCGGCAAGGCATCGGCTTTCGCCTGTCACGTGGGCACCATGGAGCAGATCACCGCGATCTTCGAACACATCCGCGAGGCCCACGGCCGGCTCGACATCCTGGTGAACAACGCCGCCGCCAACCCCTATTTCGGACACATTCTCGACACCGATCTGGGCGCCTACCAGAAGACCGTGGACGTCAACGTCCGTGGCTACTTCTTCATGTCCACCGAGGCCGGCAAGATCATGCGCGAACAGGGTGGTGGCAGCATCGTCAACGTCGCCTCCATCAACGGCGTCAGCCCCGGCAACATGCAGGGCATCTACTCCATCAGCAAGGCGGCGGTGATCAACATGACCAAGGCCTTCGCCAAGGAGTGCGCGCAGTTCAACATCCGCTGCAACGCGCTGCTGCCGGGTCTGACCAAGACCAGGTTCGCTTCGGCGCTGTTCGAGAACGAGGACGTGCGCAAGGGCGTGATGACATCCATCCCTATGCAGCGCCACGCCGAGCCCGAGGAGATGGCCGGCACGATTCTGTACCTCGCCTCCGACGCATCCAGTTACGCGACCGGAACCTGCGTCAACGTGGACGGTGGCCTGCTGGCCTGAGGAGGCGTCATGGTCGGGGACTTCAAGGGCAAGGTGGTGCTAGTCACCGGCGGCGCGTCCGGGATCGGGCGGGCCATCGTCGAGCGCCTGGCGGCACGGGGCGCCACCCTGGTGATTGCGGACATCCTCCGCAAGGAGGGCGAGAAAGCGGCGGCCGCCGCCCGGGAGCAGGGGGTGGACGCCCGCTTCCTGCCCCTGGACGTGCGCGAGCCCGACGAAGTCCGTGACCTCATGCAGGCCATCGTGGAGGCCCATGGCCAGCTTGACTGCGCGGTGAACAACGCCGGCGTCGAGCATGGCCTGCAGGCCCTCGCGGACGTCGGCGACGAAGACTGGGATCGCATCCAGGAGATCAATCTCAAGGGCGTGTGGCTGTGCCTGAAGCACGAGCTGCCGCAGATGGTCCGGCAGGGGCGGGGCAGCATAGTCAACCTGGCCTCGGTGGCCGGGCTGGTGGGTGCGCCGCTGCTTGGGCCCTATGCCGCGAGCAAGCACGGTGTCGTCGGCCTGACGCGCACCGCGGCGCTGGAGTACGGCCGCATGGGCGTGCGCGTGAATGCCGTGTGTCCAAGCACCATCCGCACCGAGATGTTCCAGCGCTCCCTGACGGGCCGCCCGGATCTTGCCGAGAAGCTGGTACGTAACTCGCCCATGCGCCGGCTCGGCGAGCCCGGCGAAGTGGCGGAAGCGGTGGTCTGGCTGTGCTCGGACGCGGCGAGTTTCGTCAATGGCCATCAGCTTGCCGTCGATGGCGGCATGACCGCGCAATAGCGCGATAACCGGGATTACGTACATGAACGAAATGCTGATCAACAGCCGCGACCTGCGGTTCCAGCTCTATGAACTGCTGGGCATCGAGGCGCTGACGCAGCGCGAGCGCTTCGCCGAACACAGCCGCGAGACCTTCGACGCGGCGCTGGAGACGGCTCGGCAGATCGCCGAGGAGCAGTTTGCCCCGCACAACCGCAAGGGCGACGAGAACGAGCCGGTGTTCCGGGATGGTCGGGCCGAGACCATCCCCGAGACCAAGACGGCATGGCACGCCTTTGCCGAGGCCGGCTTCCTGGCCGCCCATCACGACGCTGAAGACGGTGGCATGCAGATGCCCACCACCATCCAGCAGGCGTGTCACGGCTACTTCTTCGCCGCCAACGTCTCCACCGCCGCTTATCCGTTCCTCACCGTGGCGGCCGGCAACCTCCTGGGCGCCCACGGCAGTGCGGAGCAGAAGGAGCGCTGGCTGCCGCCCATGCTCGATGGCCGGTTCTCCGGCACCATGGCGCTCACCGAGCCCCACGCCGGGTCTTCGTTGGGCGATCTGCGCACCCGCGCCATCCCGCAGGACGACGGCAGTTACCGCATTGTCGGCAACAAGATCTACATCTCCGGTGGCGAGCAGGACATCACCGACAACATCGTCCACATGGTGATCGCGCGCATCGAGGGTGCACCGGCGGGGGTGAAGGGGATCTCCCTGTTCATCGTGCCCAAGTACCGCCTGGACGCCGACGGCAACCCGGCCGAGCCCAACGACGTCACCCTGGCGGGGTTGCTGCACAAGATGGGCTATCGCGGCACCACGTCCACCGTGCTCAACTTCGGCGACAACGGCGACTGCCACGGCTATCTGGTGGGTGAGGCCAACAAGGGCCTGGCCTACATGTTCCACATGATGAACGAGGCGCGGATCGGCGTGGGCGTGGGCGCGGCCCTGCTGGGCTACACCGGTTACCTGCACAGCCTCGACTACGCCCGCAACCGCCCCCAGGGGCGGCCGGTGACGGCCAAGGGCGAGGGCGGTCAGATCCCCATCATCCGGCACGCCGATGTGCGCCGCATGCTGCTGGAGCAGAAAGCGTACGCCGAGGGTGGCATGGCGCTGTGTCTCTACGCCGCCTCGCTGTTCGATGACACCAGCACCGGCCCCGACAAGGCGAGCCGCGCCGAGGCGCAGGAGCTGCTGGATCTGCTGACCCCGGTGGTGAAGTCGTGGACTGCCGAGTACGGCTGCAAGGCCAACGACCTGGCCATCCAGGTGCTGGGTGGTGCCGGTTACACCCGGGACTACCCGGTGGAGCAGTTCTACCGCGACAACCGGCTCAACCCCATCCATGAGGGCACCAACGGCATCCAGGGCATGGACCTGCTGGGGCGGAAGATGCACCAGAACGGCGGTGCCGGCTTCAAGGCGTTGCTCACCCGCGTGAGCGCCGCGATTGAGGAAGCCCGCGGTCATGACGAGACGGCGCCACTGGCGGCCGACCTGGAGCAGGCCATGGGCACGGTCACCGCCACTGCGAGGGCGCTTGGCGAGGCGTTCGGCAGCGAGGGCCCCGAGCGGGTCATGGCCAATGCCTCCGTGTACCTGGACCTCATGGGCCGGTTCGTCGTCAGCTGGCTGTGGCTGCGTCAGGCCACGGTGGCGGCACGCGCCCTGCCGAATGCCCACGCGGACGACACCGCCTTCTATCAGGGCAAGCTCCAGGCGGCGCGCTACTACCTGCGCTGGGAACTGCCCCGGATCGAGCATCAGAGCCGCCTGCTTCAGGGGCTCGACGACACCTGCCTCGCCATGCGCGAGGACTGGTTCTGAAACCGAGGAGAGACCATTGAGTGACAACAACCGTCAGGTCAAATTGATCCAGCGCCCCGAGGGCGAGCCCGCCCCGGAGATTTTCGAGGTCAGTGAGACGCCGGTGCCCGAGGCGGGCGAGGGCGAGTTCCTGGTCAAGGTACTTTACCTTTCCGTGGATCCCGCCATGCGCGGCTGGATGAACGCAGGCCGCTCGTACATTGAACCGGTGGAGCTGGGCGACGTCATGCGTGCCGGCGCTGTCGGCCGGGTCGTCAGTTCGCGCAACAGCCACTTTGCTGAGGGCGATTACGTCAGCGGCATGTTCGGCGTGCAGCACTACGCCGTGTCCGACGGCAAGGGCGTGC
Source organism: Aquisalimonas sp. (assembly GCA_007126095.1). Lineage (GTDB taxonomy): Bacteria > Pseudomonadota > Gammaproteobacteria > Nitrococcales > Aquisalimonadaceae > Aquisalimonas. The sequence goes on along the minus strand of SLBZ01000053.1, from coordinate 13,143 downwards.
ACAAGGTGGATCCGTCCATTGCACCGCTGGAGCGGTACCTGGGTGTGCTGGGCATGCCGGGCATGACCGCCTACTTCGGCCTGCTGGAAGTCGGCCAGCCGAAAGCGGGCGACACCGTACTGGTCTCCGGTGCAGCCGGCGCCGTGGGGGCCACCGTCGGCCAGATCGCGAAGATCAAGGGCTGCACCGCCGTGGGCATCGCCGGCGGCGAGGACAAGTGCAACTTCGCCCGCGAGGTGGGCTTCGACGATGTCGTGGACTACAAGGCCGAAGCTGCGGCCAAGGGCATCAAGCGTGCCTGCCCGAAGGGCGTGGATGTCTACTTCGACAACGTCGGCGGCGAGATCCTGGAAGGGGCGCTGTCCCGGCTGCGGCTGAACGCCCGCGTGGTGCTCTGCGGCGCCATCTCCCAGTACAACAATGCCGACGCCCTGGTCGGGCCGCGAAACTACATGTCGCTGCTGGTGAACCGGGCGCGGATGGAGGGCTTCGTGGTGTTCGACTACGCCAGTCGCTACGACGAGGCGGCCCGTGAGATGGCCCAGTGGATCCAGGAGGGCAAGCTCCAGGCGAAAGAGCACGTGGTGCACGGTATCGACGACTTCCAGAAGCACCTGATGATGCTGTTCCGGGGCGAGAACTTCGGCAAGCTGGTCATCAAGGTGCAGGACGACTGACGACCGCAGGCACCGTCATGCAACGGCACCATCACAGAACCGTAGGGTGGACCTTCAGGTCCACCATTCCATGTCCATGCAAGACACGACCATAGACGAGCGAGGAGACAGCACCATGCGCGCAGTACTCTGCAAGGAGCACGGACCACCGGAATCCCTGGTGACCGAGGACGTGGCAAGCCCCGCCGTGGGCGAGAACGAAGTCCGTATCGGCATTCACGCCTGCGGTGTGAACTTCCCCGACACGCTGATCATCCAGGGCAAATACCAGATCCAGCCGGATCTGCCGTTCTCGCCCGGTTCGGAAGTGGCCGGTGAAGTGCTGGAAGTGGGCGCCGGTGTCACCAACGTCAAGGTCGGCGACCCGGTGATGTCGCTCACCGGCTGGGGTGGCTTCGCCGAGGAAGTCGTGATCGGCGCCGACCGCGTGCTGCCCATGCCGTCGACCATGGATTACGTCACCGGCAGCGGCTTTCCGATGGTCTACGGCACCTCGTATCATGCCCTTAAACAGCGCGCCAACCTGGCTGCCGGCGAGACGCTGCTGGTTTTGGGTGCATCCGGTGGTGTGGGCCTGGCGGCCGTGGAGCTGGGCAAGGCCATGGGCGCCCGAGTGATCGCCGCCGCCAGTTCCGATGCCAAACTGGAAGTGGCCCGCGAGCACGGCGCCGACGAACTGGTGAACTACAGCGAAGGCAGCCTCAAGGACAAGGTGAAAGAGCTCACCGGGGGCAAGGGCGCCGACGTCATCTATGATCCCGTGGGTGGTGAGGCGTGCGAGCAGGCCCTGCGCTGCATCAACTGGAACGGCCGCCTGCTGATCATCGGCTTCGCCAGCGGCACCATCCCGAAGATTCCCGCCAACCTGCCGCTTCTGAAGGGCTCCAGCGTGGTGGGCGTATTCTGGGGGGACTTCGTGCGCCGGCAGCCCCAGGATAATGCGAAGAACTTTCAGGAACTCTTCGCCATGCACGCCGACGGCAAGCTCAAGCCGCACGTGTGGAAGACGTTCCCGCTGGAACAGGCTGCCGATGCCCTGAACGGCCTGCTGAGCCGCGAAGCCACGGGCAAGATCGTACTGACCACGGGTCGGGGCTGATCGATCACGGTGCCGTCGGCGGAGCCGGCGGCACCGGGGCCCGGAGGAGGTATCAGGCGTTGGCCGCAGCGTCCGAGTTGCGAGCTGCCAGTCCGTGTATGCGCTTGACCATGGCGAAGAAGCCGTCCCGCCGGTTGGGCGTGAGCTGCTTGCCCAGCCCCAGCTGATTGAACAGCCCCTCGATATCCGTATCCATGATCTCCTGCGGCGTGCGGCCCGAGTACGCCTTCAGCAGGATGGCCACCAGCCCCTTGACGATGAAGGCGTCGCTGTCAGCGCGGAAGTGCAGCCGCGGTGGGCTGCCGTCCTCCACGTCGGTGATCAGCCAGACGTTACTGGTGCAGCCGTCCACCCGGTTGGCCTCGGTGCGCGCCTCGTCCGGGAAATCCGGCAGGTCCCTGCCCATGTCGATGAGCAGCCGGTAGCGGTCTTCCCAGTCATCGAGGAATTCAAAGGTGTCGACGAGATCCTGGAGTTCCATGGAGCAGCACTCGGTTCAGAACTGAGGCCCCACCATAACACAAGGTCGCTGGGCGTCGCCGGGACGTGTGGCATACTCATGCCAGGAGGGCGTCGCTGGCCGGCGGGCCGCGACGGCGTAAACCCGACGTGGAGGTGCAATGCTGGACGTCCAGTTTTACGGTGTATTGCAGCAGGTGGCGGGGACGCGGTCACTGCAGGTGGACCTCAAGGATGACGACATCACCGTGGACCAGGTGCTCACGCAGCTCCGGCAGGACGTGCCGGCGCTCTCCGCTCATCTGCCGCGGGTGGCCTGCGCTCAGGGCGAGAGTCTGGTGCGCCGGTCCGACGCGGTGGACCCGCGCCAGCCCCTGGTGCTGCTGCCACCGGTCAGTGGCGGTCGCGGTCCCGGCCAATGGAGGAACACCTGATGCAGCGCATTACCGAAGCGCCGCTGGACGTGAACACGCTCCTGGCAGAGACCGAGAACGACACCTGCGGTGCATTCGTGGTCTTCGGCGGGGTGGTGCGCAACCACCACCAGGGGCGTGGCGTCGCCGGCATGAGCTACACCGCATACGGCCCCATGGCCGAGAAGGTGCTGGAAGAGCTGGAGCAGGAGACGATCCAGCGGTTCGGGGTCGCCGAGTGCCGCATCATGCACCGCATAGGCAAACTGGAAATCGGCGAGGCCAGTGTGCTGGTGGCGGTGCGCTCCGCGCACCGGGCGGACTCCTTCGAGGCCGGTCAGTACGCCATCGACACGCTCAAGGAGCGTCTTCCGGTGTGGAAGGAGGACTTCTACACCGATGGCAGCAGTGGCTATCAGGACGGTGTGCCGCTGGAGACCTCCGAGGCGACAGAGACAGAGCGCGGAGGTCGTGGCCATGAGTGACGCCGTGACGCCGGATGCCAGTGGTTTCGTGCCCCTCCCCATTGCGGTGCTCACCGTGTCGGACAGCCGCACCGCCGATGACGACAAGTCCGGCGATCTGCTGGCCGGCCGCATCACCGCCGCCGGCCACACCGTTGCCGATCGGGCGCTGGTGCGTGACGACGTCTACCAGGTGCGCGCGGTGGTCTCCCGCTGGATCGCCGATGAGGGCGTCAAGGTGGTGATCAGCACCGGAGGTACCGGCATTACCGGCCGAGACACCACCCCCGAGGCCATCACGCCGCTGCTGGACATGGAGGTGAGCGGTTTCGGGGAGTTGTTCCGGCACCTGTCCTGGCAGGAGATCGGCAGCTCGACGATCCAGTCCCGTGCCGTCGGTGGCGTTGCCAACGGAACCCTGGTGTTCGTGCTGCCGGGGTCGTCCGGTGCCTGCGCCACGGCCTGGGACGGCATTCTGCTGGCGCAGCTGGATCGCCGGCACAAGCCGTGCAATTTCGTGTCGCTCATCCCGCGGTTGCGCGAGCACCTGCAAAAGTGAGTCCGCCGCGGCGTGCGCGGGCCGCGGTTGTGCGGTGGGCGGTCGGGACTATGCTGTAGATTGGACGAAAGCCAATAACACAGACCACCCTGGAGGACCCCCATGAAGCCACGCCATATACTGTTTGCCTGTGTCGCAGCGACGCTGCCATTCGCCATGCAGGCGCACGCGGTCGAAGATGCTCCCCAGGCGAGTGCGGAGTTCCTGGACAATGACGGCGAGGTCGTCGGCCATGCACGCATCGAGCAGGGGCCCGTCGGTGTCGTCATCAACCTGGAGCTGAGCGACCTTCCCGAAGGCTGGAAGGCCATTCACGTTCATGCCAAAGGTGAGTGTCACGACCACGAGGACGGGTTCCAGGCGTCCGGTGGGCACCTGAACCCGGACGACGCCAAGCACGGCTTCCTGAATCCGGAAGGCCCCGACGCCGGTGACCTGCCCAACTTCTACGTGCACGGCGACGGCACCGCCATGGCCGAGATGTTCAACGAGCGGGTCAGCCTGGATGGCAGTTTCGGTGCCAACATGATGCACGAGGACGGCACGGCCCTCGTCATCCACGAGGCGCCCGATGATCACATGACCCAGCCCATTGGTGGCGCCGGGGCGCGGATCGCCTGTGGCGTGGTGGAATCCGACGACTGATCGTCATGAGCGGGCATCCGTGCCGGATGCTCGCGTTTCCTGCAGGACAAACCGGCCCGGGATGGCCCCGATCGAGAGAGGGTGCCTATGCGTCGCAGAAGCTTCGTCACGGCGTGCGCCGTGGGAGTCGGGTGTCTGGGGGCCGGACCCAACTGGCTGTTTGCAAACGGCGAGGCAACGCCACGCCGCTACGAATCCGTCCGGCTTGTCGACGGACGCGGGGAGCCCTTGCGGGCCAGCGATGTCGAGGAAGGCCGCAATTACGTCTTTCATTATCCGTACAAGGCGACGCCCTGCTTCCTACTGGATCTTGGTCGGTCCGTGGAGGCGCGCAACGGCCTGCGTACGCGGGATGGAGCGACGTATGACTGGCCCGGCGGCGTCGGGCCCGGAGGGTCGCTGGTGGCGTTCTCCGCGATCTGTGCCCACAAGATGGCCCACCCCACCTCCCAGGTCAGCTACATCGGGTTCCGGCAACCGGGTGAAGGGGCGAACGGCGGCAAGATCACCTGTTGCGCCGAGAACAGTGTCTACGACCCTTATGCGGGTGGCGATGTGGTCTCCGGCCCGGCCGAGCAGCCCCTGGCCGCAGTATTGCTGGAGTACGACGCGGCTGGCGATGGGCTCTATGCCACCGGGACACTCGGCGGCGAGCTGTTTCAGCGCTTTTTCGACGAGTTCCAGGCGCGGCTCGCCATGGAGTATCCCAATGGTGAGCCCGATGCCAGGGTCAGGGATTACTCGGAAGTGCTGCCCATGTCGCAGTTCAGCGGCAACGTCATGCGCTGCTGAGAAAGTGGGTGTCAGCCGCGCTGTGCCCGGCGCAGGAGACTGACCACGTCGTCCGAGCCGTTGCGGCGCGCAATGGTCTCCACGGAGTTGCCGGCGCTGTCTTCCGCCTCCGCGTCTGCGCCCAGGTCGAGCAGGGTACGGACCATGTCCCGGTCACCCCGTTCTGCCGCCCGCATCAGCGGTGTCCAGCCGTAGACGTCCCGGGCCTCGTGGTCGGCGCCGTGCTCCACCAGTAGCGTGACGGTCTCTTCGTGACTCTTGGCCGCGGCCAGGAGCACCGGGTTCCAGCCGTGGCGGACTGTGTGATTGGGGTCGGCTCCCGCTTCGATCAGGCGTTCCGCCGTCAGCGCGTGGCCATGGACCGCGGCATACATGAGCGCGGTTCCGCCTTTGGCGTTGCGGGCATCCACGCTGGCGCCGGCGTCGAGCAGTGCGTTCACCAGCTCCAGTTCGCCGGCCTCCGCGGCCCACATGAGCGCGCTCTTGTCCTCGTGTTCCCCGGAATACAGCGCCGCATCCGCGGTCACGCCGTCATCGAGCAGCTCCGCGACGCGCTCTGAATCGGCAGCACGCACTGCGTTGATGAGTGCCTCCTCCGAAGCATGATCACCGCTGTGGTGGGCGAGTGCCGGAGCCGATGCGACGAAAAGCAGTAATGGAAACGCCAAGAGCAACACGCGATGCGTTATCATGGATTCTGGATTCCCGTTTGTAAGAACACAGTTATCCCAAAGCAAATAACACCCGTGGCGGGAATGCAAGCATAACCCGCACGGGCTCGGCGGAGGTTGGTATGAGCGAGGTAACCCGGACGGACGTGGAAGCCCGGCTGCAGGCGTACGCGGAACCCCATCTGGGCAAGGATCTTGTCACGGCGGGCTGCGTTGAAGACATCCGCATCGCCGGCAGCAGGGTGGCCATCGATCTGGTGCTGGGCTTTCCCGCCAAACGCTGGGAGTCGGGGTTGCGGCAGGCCGTGCAGGAGACGGTGCTCGAGCTGGACGGTGTGGACGAAGTCCAAGTGGGCATCCGGTCCGAGGTCGCGTCCTACGGCGCACAGAGCGGCACCTCCCTGGTGCAGGGCGTGAAGAACATCATTGCCGTTGCCTCGGGCAAGGGGGGCGTGGGCAAGTCCACCACGGCGGTCAATCTGGCCCTGGGGCTGGCCACCGAGGGAGCGCGTGTCGGTATCCTGGACGCCGACATCTACGGCCCCAGCATACCGCGGATGATGGGCATCAGTGGCAAGCCGGATTCCCACGACGGCAAGAAGCTGGAGCCGTTGCAGAACTACGGCGTGCAGGTCATGTCGTCGGGCTTTCTCATCGACGAGGAAACCCCGATGGTCTGGCGCGGGCCGATGGTCACCCAGGCGCTGGAGCAGCTGCTTCGGGATACCAACTGGCAGGAACTGGACTACCTGGTGGTGGATATGCCGCCCGGCACCGGTGACATCCAGTTGACGCTGTCGCAGAAGGTGCCGGTGAGCGGCGCCGTGATCGTGACCACGCCCCAGGACATTGCTCTGCTGGATGCGCGCAAGGGTCTGCGGATGTTCGAGAAGGTGAATGTGCCGGTGCTCGGCGTGATCGAGAACATGAGCACCCACATCTGCAGCCAGTGCGGCCACGAAGAGCACATCTTCGGCGACGGCGGCGGTGCCCGCATCGCGGAGCAGTACGAAGTGGATCTGCTCGGATCGTTGCCGCTGTCACTGCACATCCGCGAACAGGCGGACGGCGGCAAGCCCACGGTGATCTCCGAGCCGGACAGCGCGGCCGCCGAGACCTATCGCGAGATGGCCCGTCGGGTCGGTGGCAAGCTGTCCCAGCAGGCCACGGACAAGGGTAGCCGGTTCCCGAAGATCGTCGTCAACAAGGAGAGCTGATGCCCGGCAGCCGCGCTATGCGGTTCCTTCCCGCTCGGCCGCCAGCATCGCCTCGTACCCGGAGCGGTAGTCCGGGTAGAGGAACCGGTAGCCGCTGTCGAGCAGGCGCTGGTTACGGCAGCGCTTGTTGCTGCTGCGCACGCCGCCGGCGCTGCCCTGGGTGCGCGGGCAGGGCGGTAGGCCCAGGCGCTCCGCCAGCCAGTCCACCAGCTCCACCTGCGTGCATGGCGTGGAGTCCACACCCAGGTAGATCGGTGCCGGATCCGCCAGAGTGAATGCGTGGAGTAGAGCGCCCACGCAGTCGTCCCGGTGAATGCGGTTGGTGTACTGGGGTGGCTCGGCCACCACCGGGTCGCCGTTGCGCACCTTCTTCAGCATCCGGGTCCGCCCCGGTCCGTAGATGCCCCCGAAACGCAGGATCACCCCCGGGTGCCGGCTCGCCCGCAGCAGCGCTTCGGCCTCCAGCAGGCGTTTGCCGGAGAACCCTTCCGGCTCGGTGGGCGTGTCCTCATCCACCCAGCTGCCATCGGTTATGCCGTAGACCGCCGTGCTGGTGACCATGATGATACGCCGAGGTGACTGCGTCTGGGCGTCCAGTTGTGCCAGCAGGTTGCGCATGCCTTCAACGAACGCGAGCCGGTAGGCCTCGTCCTCGAAGCGCCCCGGTGTTGCGATGAAGTAGACCGTGTCCAGATCGGGAGGCAGCTCCGGCAGCCCGCCGGTCCGGGAGAAGTCGCCTGCCAGGGGTGTGATGGGTGCCGGGACCAGCTTCGGGCGGCGCCGCAGCCCCCATACCGAGTGGCCTTGCGCTGCCAGCCGCGTGCCGACGCCGCCGCCCAGGTCACCGCAGCCGGCGATGAGTACGTTCGCCATGACGCATCCTCTGGTTGTCCCGCTGGTTGTCGTAGAATACGGCGTTCCCCGCGCTGCCGCGCGGGCTGCCAATGCGCATTGATGCTACTGGAACAACGCCCATGAGTGCGAGTCGTCTGCAACGAATCCAGCAGGTGCTGAACCAGCGCCAGCCCGACCTTACCGCCGTCATGGCGGGCGTCCACAAGGAGCACAACGTCTCCGCCGTCATGCGTACGTGCGACGCAGTTGGCGCCTGGGAGATACACAGTGTCGGCCAGGACGGGCGCCTCGTTATCAAGCGTACCGCGGCGGCCGGCGTGCAGCGCTGGGTGCGTCTGCACCAGCACCCCGACGTGGCCGAGGGGTGCCGCGCGCTTCGGGGTCGTGGCTTTCAGCTGGTCGCCGCGCACCTGTGTGACGAGGCGGTGGATTTCCGCGAGGTGGACTACACACGCCCAACGGCCCTGGTGCTGGGCCGCGAGAAACTGGGCGTGCCGGCGGAGGCCATGGCGCAGGTGGATACGGTCATCCGCATTCCCATGGCTGGCTTTACCGATTCCCTGAACGTGTCCGTCGCTGCAGCGGTGGTGCTCTACGAGGCCCAGCGCCAGCGACTGGCGGCGGGGCTCTACGACCAGCGCCGGCTGGACGACGAGACCTACCGGCGCACGCTGTTCGAGTGGGTCCAGCCGAAGATCGCCCGCTACTGCCGTCAGCGCGGGCTGCGCTACCCGGACCTGGACGATGAGGGTCACGTTGTTGGTGGCATGGGGGTGCTCCAGAGGGCGGATGCGTCCTAGTGGGAGTACCAGCGCCGCTCCATGGCACGGTACACCCGCTCCGGGTACCACGTCTGGCCGAGGCTGCCGTTGTAGCGTGCCAGTGCCCGGGTCAGGTCGCCGTTCTCCTTGTCCAGGTAGTGGCGCAGGATGGTCGTGCCGAAGCGCAGATTGGTCTGGATATCGAAGAGGTTGTCGTCGTCCTGGCCGATCTCGTCGAGCCAGAAGGGCATGATCTGCATCATGCCGCGGGCGCCCACCGATGAGATGGCATAGCGGTTGAAGTTGCTCTCCACTTCGATCACGGCCAGCACCAGCTCCGGGTCGAGATCGGCGCGCGTTGCCTCGAAGTGGATCATGCGCAGCAGTTCCAGGCGGCGGTCGTGATCCGGCACCTGGCTCGACAGCCGCTGGCTCATGTCCATGAGCCAGACCTGGGCGACGTAGCGGTTCTCGAAGCTCTCCGACGCCTCCACCGCCTGCTTCAGCCGCTCGCGCAGCTCCGGTTCCACGGGCTGTCGGGCGGCATCCTCCCGGCCCACGGCGGGCTGCAGGAACAGCAGCAGGGTCAGCGCCAGCACGCCCAGCCGCAGGCCGGTGTGCCGGCCGGGCTTACTGCGGGAGCCTGGCGAGCAGGTGATCCACCACGTCATCGACGGCGACGTCCTGGTTGTCCGTGTCACGGCGTCCGCGGTACTCCACAGTGCCCTGATCGAGCCCGCGTTCACCAATAGCGATGCGGTGCGGGATGCCGATGAGCTCCATGTCGGCGAACTTGACCCCCGGCCGGGCATCCCGGTCATCGAGCAGGGCATCCACACCGGCGTCCAGCAGCGCCTGATAGATGCGCTCGGCGGCCGTCGCAACCTTCTCCGACTTGTTCATGTTGATGCCCACCACCGCGACGGTGAACGGGGCGATGGCCTCGGGCCAGATCATGCCGTTGGCATCGTGGTTCTGTTCAATGGCGGCGGCGACGATGCGGGAGACCCCGATCCCGTAGCAGCCCATGGCCACGGGTTTGCTGGCGCCGTTTTCGTCCAGCACGGTGGCGTCCATGGCTTCGCTGTACGTGGTGCCGAGCTGGAAGATGTGGCCCACCTCGATGCCTCTTGCGAGGGCAAGCGTGCCCTTGCCGTCGGGGCTCGGGTCGCCGGCATCGGCATCGCGCAGGTCGGCGGCTTGGGGCTCGCCGACATCGCGCCCCCAGTTGACGCCGGTCAGGTGCTCGCCGTCGCGGTTGGCGCCGCAGACGAAGTCGGCCATGACCGTGGCGGCGTGATCGGCGACCAGGGGCACGTCCAGACCCACCGGGCCCACGGAGCCGGGGCCGCAGCCAGCGGCCTGACGGATTGCCGCCTCGTCGGCCATGGTCAGCGGCGCTGCCACCTCCGGGTGTTTCTCCGCCTTGAGCTCGTTCAGGTCGTGGTCGCCGCGCAGTAGCAGGGCCACCACCGGCGTCTCGGCGCCGCGCACCAGGAGCGTCTTCAGGCAGCACTCCAGGGGCACGTCCAGACATGCCGTCAGCTCGTCCATGGTGTGAACGCCCGGGGTTGGCACCGCGGTCATGTCGGCGCCGGCAGCGGGGCGGGGCTGTGCCGGCGGCAGGGTCGGCGCCAGCTCCACGTTGGCGGCGTAATCACTGCCATCGGAGAAGACGATGGCGTCTTCGCCCGAGTCGGCGAGAACGTGGAACTCGTGGGACACGCTGCCGCCGATGGCGCCCGAGTCGGCCTGTACCGGACGGAAGTGCAGGCCGGTGCGCTCGAAGATGCGGCTGTAGGTGTCGTACATCGCCTGATAGGTCTCGGCCAGGGAATCGTGGTCCAGATGAAAGGAGTACGCGTCCTTCATCAGGAACTCGCGGGCCCGCATGACGCCGAAACGCGGACGTGTCTCGTCGCGGAACTTGGTCTGGATCTGGTAGAGGTTGAGCGGCAGCTGCTTGTAGCTACGAATCTCCCGGCGGACCAGGTCGGTGATGACCTCCTCGTGGGTGGGGCCGTAGCAGAAGTTGCGCTCGTGGCGGTCCTTGAAGCGCAGCAGCAGTGGGCCGAACTTGTCCCAGCGGCCGGTCTCCTCCCACAGTTCACCCGGCTGCACTGCCGGCATGAGCAGTTCCACGGCACCGCTGCGGTTCATCTCTTCCCGCACGATGGCCTCCACGCGTCGCAGCACGCGCAGGCCCAGTGGCATCCAGGTGTACAGGCCGGCCGCCAGCTTGCGGATCATGCCCGCGCGCAGCATCAACTGGTGGCTGACGATCTCCGCGTCGGCGGGGGTTTCCTTGGTGGTCGACAGTGGGAATCGCGACAGTCGCATCGGTGATTCTGATTCCTTGTTGGCGAATTGAACGGGCGCCGTGTCCGGCCGGGCCGCACAGAATACCCCACCGGCGTACCCGGAGCGAAGATCGTCGGACAAGGCCGGGGGCGTGGCCGGTTAGCAGTGCTCGTCCAGGAACGCCCGTGCTTCCTCGAGCCTCGCTTCCCGCTGCTCCGGTTCCAGGACCTGAACGTCACCATCTTCCGTCTGCACCCGGCGTACGGACTCGTCCGCGTAGACTTCCGCGTTGTGCCGGGCGTCCTCGCACGCTTCGGCCAGCACCCCTTCGGCCTGATCGTCATCGGCCGCGGGCTCCTCATCGGGCGCCGGCTCCTCGGGAGGCCCGGAGCCTGTCTGGTCATCCTCCGCTGCCGTGTCATCGGGCCGACTCGCCGGCCCCGGGGCATGGTCGAGGCGCTCGGCTTCTGCATTGGCGGGAGGGGTTTCGCCGAAGTGGACGTTGCCGTCGTCGTCGGTCCACTGATAGATGTCGGCATTGGTGGTGGCGGCCAGCAGCATGGCCAGCCCTGCGAAGATCAGCCTGTTCATCGGTCTATCAACTCCTTGTCGCCTTGACGTCCCTGGTGATCCACAGTAATTTTGCCCCCTTTCACCGGTTCCCGGACACGGGCCGCGGTGGGTGTCGCCGGTCGAACAGGAGGCGCTCCGGGCTGTCGGTCCGTGGACTGTTTCTCATGCGTTCATCACTGCCGTCGGGCGCCTTGGCCATGTGGATCCGCTGCGGTCTGTCAGGCCCTGCGGCGGGAACGCTGGACGGATTCCTGGACTTATGCGGCACATCATTTCCATCCTGGTCGAGAACGAATTCGGTGCCCTGTCCCGGGTGGCCGGCCTGTTCTCGGCACGGGGCTACAATATCGAATGTCTGACGGTGGCGCCCACCGACGATCCCACACTTTCGCGCATGACGCTGGTGACGATCGGCGACGACAGCATCATCGAACAGATCATCAAGCAGCTCAACAAGCTGCTGGATGTGGTGAAGGTCATGGACATGACCGAGGGCAGCCACATCGAGCGCGAGATGATGCTGGTCAAGGTGGCTGCCTCTTCCGGTGAGTCCCGGGAGGAGATCAAGCGTCTCAGCGACATCTTCCGCGGCCGCATCCTCGACGTGACGGAACGCATCTACACTGTGGAATTGACCGGGAACAGCGCCAAGCTTGACGCCTTCATCGACACGCTCGGGCATAACACCATTCTGGAAGTGGTGCGCTCCGGCGTGATCGGGATCTCCCGGGGCGAGAAACACTTGCGGGTCTGACCGGCACTGCGGACGGCCGCGACCCGACTTTGGCTACGAGTTCAACCTGACTGTAACGGGGGCAGAATGAAAGTTTATTACGATAAGGACGCCGACCTTTCCATCATCCAGAACCGGAAGGTGGCTATTATCGGCTACGGCTCACAGGGTCACGCCCACGCGAACAACCTGAAGGAGTCCGGTGCCTCCGTGGTGGTCGGCCTTCGCGAAGGCTCCGCGTCCGCCGAGAAGGCGCGCAACGCCGGGCTTGAGGTGGCCAGTGTCGAAGAGGCCACCAAGCAGGCGGACTTCGTCATGATCCTGACCCCGGACGAGCATCAGGGCCGGATCTACAGCGACAGCATTGAGCCCAACCTCAAGAAGGGCGCCGCCATTGCGTTTGCGCACGGCTTCAACATTCACTACGGGCAGATCGAGCCGCGCGCCGACCTGGACGTGGTGATGATTGCGCCGAAGGGGCCGGGCCACCTGGTGCGTTCCACCTACGTCGAGGGCGCCGGGGTGCCCTGTCTGGTGGCGATCCAGCAGAACAGCTCCGGACAGGCGAAGGAAGTGGCCATCTCCTACGCCTCCGCCGTTGGTGGCGGCCGCGCCGGCATTATCGAGACGTCCTTCCGTGAAGAGACGGAAACCGACCTGTTCGGTGAGCAGGTGGTGCTGTGCGGTGGTCTGACTGCGTTGATCCAGGGCGGCTTCGAGACGCTGACCGACGCCGGTTACAGCCCGGAGATGGCATACTTCGAATGCTTGCACGAGGTAAAGCTGATCGTGGACCTGCTCTACGAGGGCGGCATCGCGAACATGCGCTACTCCATTTCCAACACCGCCGAGTACGGCGATTTCGTCAGCGGCCCGCGGGTGATCAACGATGAATCCCGCAAGGCGATGAAAGAGATTCTGCAG
>SLBZ01000143.1 GCA_007126095.1 Aquisalimonas sp. | reverse complement strand
TAGGCCATCAGCCCCGCCAGGGAGCCCCGGCCGGCCATGCGGTAGCGGCCCGAGTTGTAGATGACGATCAGGTCGATGCCGCCGGCTTCCTCGCACTTCGCCGACAGCCCCGTGCCCGCGCCGCCGCCGATGATGGGCTGACCGCGCTTGACCATATCCTGGAACTGGCTGACCAGTTTGTCCCGTGTCCACCTGCTCACTGTCGCCTCCTTCACCGGGCCGCCATGACGGCGCGGAAGTGTTCCACCAGAGCCTGCGAGAACTCCGGATCGTTGATGTTGTGGGGATAACGGATGAGCTGACGGTCGGCCGTCTGCTGCACCGTCTCCTCCAGTGCCTGAAACAGGGCCGCGTCAGCTTCCGGATCGTGGAACGGCTGCCCCGGCGCATCGATCAGGGACACGCCACCTTCCGGCAGCAGGAACCGCACCGGTCCATTGCAGCGGTTGAGCTTCTCGCCGATCCACCGCCCCATGCGCGCGTTCCCCTCCGGAGTCGTGCGCATGAGCGTGATCTGCGGATTGTGTTCGTAGAAGGTGCGCCCGCTGTACTCGGCGGGCACGGTATCCGGCGCGCCAAAGTTGACCATGTCCAGGGCCCCGCAGGAGCCCACGTAGGGCACCCCGGTCCGCGCGATGGCGTCGAACCGCTCCTCGCCGGCGCTGAACACGCCGCCCATGAACAGGTCGCAGACCTCGGTGGTGGTGATGTCCAGCACGCCCGCGACCATGCCGCTGTCCGCGAGCTTCTCCATGGACTGCCCGCCCGTGCCGGTGGCGTGGAAGACCAGGCAGTCGTAATCCGCGGCGAGCACGTCCTTGACGCGGTTCACGCAGTCGGTGGTGACGCCGAACATGCTGAGCGCAATGGCCTGCTTGTCACCCCGGTCCTCGGGGATCCGGTTGCTCATCATGCCTGCCAGCGCGTTGGCGGCATTGCCCAGCACCTGGCGCGAGATCCGGTTGATGCCGGCAACATCGGTCACGGACGGCATCATGGTGATGTCACTCGGGCCCACGTAGGGTGCCACGTTGCCGGAAGCAACCGTCGAAACGAGCACCTTGGGCACGCCCACGTCCAGCTCCCGCATGGCCGGGGCGATCATGGCGGTGCCCCCTGAGCCGCCCATGCCGAGAACACCTCCCAGGTCAGAGCGGGTGGTGATGAAGCGGCGCAGCGCCTCGCCCATGGCTGCCACCGCCCGGCCACGGTCGTCCACGAACACGGCATCCTGACCGTCGGGGTGGTTGGCAGCCACGTCAGCGGCGCGGATATCCGCCTCGCCGCCATCCCCGCGGGTGCCGATGTCCACCAGCACCGCCTCCACGCCCGCCGTGCGCAGCAGGCCGCAGGCATAGCGCAGCTCGGCGCTCTTGGTGTCACAGGTTCCGATAACGTACGCCTTGCGCGTCATGATTCTCCTCCGTGCTCCGGGGTCTGGGGGCTGGGTCGGCACCCCCGCCTGACCTGTGGCAACCTTGAAACGGTTGTCCACGCAGGCTTGTCGTTCTGGCCCGGGACTTTGCACAGGCCGTGCCAGGGCCGGGAAACCGGGCCATAACGCCGTTTTCCGGGCATTTGAACCAAAACACAACGAGTAATCCTGAGTACGCAATACCCGGATCTACTCATTGTTACCCTGAACGGGAAATCGCCATGGAAGCAGAACACCAGCAGGACGGATTCATTGTTGCCACGCTTGCGGAGGCCGTGGCGCTGCACCCCGCCGCGACCCTGTTCAGTCCGCTCACGGCCGGCCTCGACCCCCACCTGGCCACCATGGCGTGCACGCTGCCCATTGGCGACAACAACGACACGCTGCTGGCCGCCACCGCCGACGGCACCAGACCGGGGGCTTCCACCTTCGCGGCCGTGCTGGCACACGACCCGTTCCGCCGCCCCGCCGAGCTGCTGGATCAGCTCCAGGCCGCCGGCTTCCGCGGGATTGCCAACTGGCCTTCCGTGGCGCCCCTGGCCGGCGAGCTGGCCGCCGCGCTGGATCATTCCGGCTTCCGATTCGAGGAGGAACTGGCACTAATCAGACTGGCGGCGGATGCGGGCATGAACACGGCGCTGGTCATTCACACCCGTGAACAGATGGCGGCGGCGCTGGAACACCCGCCGGGCATGCTGGTGATCACGCCGGGCTTGAGCAGCCCGGACGCCGAGCAGCGGGAGAAGCGGTCGGAGACGGTGCTCGCCATGGCGGCCGAGGGGCGGCGCGCCGGCGCCGGCTCGGTGAACATTCACCTCCATCCGGGCTTCAAGGCACTGCAGTCGGCAACACGCCCCAAGGGAGTGGGCGCCATCCGGCATCACAGCAGATCGTAACGGCGCATCTTGTTGTAGAGCGTCTTGCGCGCGAGGCCGAGATCCCGGGCAGTCTCTCCGCGCCGGAAACGGTTGCGCTCCAGGGCAGCGAGAATCCACGCCCGCTCGTCTCGCGGCTCCTGTACCGCGGGGGCTGCGACCGCCGCCACCGCCGGCGCCGCCGCAGCGTCCGCCGGCACCAAGGCGCCACCGAGAGGCTCAGCGTCCAGCACCGGCAGGTCGGCAGCGGTAACGGCATCGCCGTCGCACATGATCACGGCCCGCTCCAGCACATTGCGCAGCTCCCGCACATTGCCCGGCCAGGTGTGGCGCATCAGCGCCCGGTAGGCCGAGGCATCCATCTGCTGCACGCGAGGGTTCATCTCCTCGGCGATGGTGGGCAGCAGGTGGCGCACCAGCAGCGGGATGTCCTCGATACGGTCGCGCAGGGGCGGCAGCGTGATCTCCACCGCATTCAGGCGGTACAGCAGATCCTCCCGGAACGCCCCCTCCGCCACCATGCGCCGCAAGGGCTGGTTGGTCGCGCAGAGAATGCGCGCATGGGTCTTGCGCGGCGTATTGGTGCCGAGGCGCTCGAAGGAGCCATCCTCCAACACGCGCAGCAGCTTGGCCTGCAGCGGCAGCGCCAGATCGCCGATCTCGTCCAGCAGCAGCGTGGTGTTGCTCGCCTGCTCGAAGCGCCCCACCCGCGCCTTGACGGCACCGGTGAACGCCCCCGCCTCGTGCCCGAACAGCTCGCTCTCCAGCAGCTCGCGCGGGATGGCGGCACAGTTCACCGCCACCATGCGCTGATCCCTGCGGCTGCTGGCGGCATGAACGGCGCGCGCCACCAGCTCCTTGCCGGTACCGTTCTCGCCGGAGATCAGCACGGACAGATCGCTGTCGGCCACCTTGCGGATCATCTGCACCACCGCCGTGATCGCGGCGGACCGACCGATGAGCCCGAACTCGTGCCCCTCGCCGAGCCACTCGCTCTTGAGGCTGTGGATACGCTTCTGCAGCGTCGCCACCGCCTTGTAGGCGGAGGTGGTCTCGGCGACCGCGGTCTCCAGGGGGATCCGGTCGATGGTGGAACCGCCGATGTAGCCGGCGGCGCCGGAGGCTTCCGCCACCTGCTGAGCCTCCTCCGGCGTGGTAATGGGGCCACCCTCCACTGCGCAGCGTACCCGCGGCCGCCGGCGGCGCACCGCCTCGAACACCTGCCGCGCATGCTCCCCGGCATCCTCCAGGGTGTAGCGGCTCGGCACTCCGGCCATGCCGCCGGCGTTCCAGCCGTAGTTGATGCACACCACGTCCACGCCGGCATCCGCCATAAGCACCGCCTCCTCCTGCTGGCGGACGTACCCGCACGTCTGCAGGCCCTGATTGCGGGCCACCTGCATGAGCATCACCTCGCGACCGAACCCGCCACCCCCATACTCCAGGTTCTCGCGCATGGCACCGTCGAAGTGGACCGCCGTGGGGAAGTTGCAGATGCCGTCGAAGCCGGCCGCCTTCACCTCCGTCACCAGCGCCTCCAGATCAACGCGGGGATCGAAGGCGCAGGCGCCGAAGAACACCGGCAGGTCGACCCTGCCGAGAATCTCGGCGCGGGCGAACTCCAGCACGGCGCGGTTGTTGTCCGCGACCGGGAGCATGCAGGAGATGGACGGAGCGCCCATGACGCGAAGGCGCCCGGCGTGCAGCGCCAGGAGGAAGTCGGCACCGCCATGGGCGGCCGCCCGGGCTGTCATACCGGCACCGATGGCCGCGCCTACGAGAAAGGTCCGCTTTTCAGATGTCAGCTGCCTTGCCATGTCGGGTGATCCGTCGCCATCAGGGGTTACACCCCACCAACATGTATCACCTGCGAGCGAGGCTGGGAAGGTCTCCGCGGTGACCGACGGCCTGATCGACGAACAGCGCCCGGGCCGGTGCCAGCCGGTCGGTCACGCCCAGACCGGCATTGCGCAGCAGCGAACGCCAGGGGTCGTCGTTGCTGAACAGCCAGTGGAACCCGTCCATGGCCGACTGCATGAGCAGGTTGTCGCCCCGGCGCCAGCGGGCGTAGCGGCGCAGCACGCCGTAGCCGACGGGGTCACGCCCCCGCTCCCGAGCCGCCGCCATCACGTCCACCAGCGCGGCGGCGTCGAGAAAGCCGAGATTGACGCCCTGCCCGGCAAGCGGGTGGATGACGTGGGCGGCGTCGCCCACCAGGGCGATTCGCGGCGCCACGTAGCGCTCCGCGTGCAGCCTGCGCAGGGGAAACGCAGCGCGATCGACGCTCGCCGTCACCTGGCCCAGCACGGCCTCCGAGGCGGCGGTCAGGGCGGTATTGAACTCGCGGTCGGACAGCGCCTGCAGCTCCGTGGCGCGGGCGTTGTCCGCCGACCAGACGATGGAGCAGCGACCGTCCGCAAGGGGCAGGAGCGCCAGCGGCCCTTCCGGGAGGAACCGCTGTCGCGCCACCGCGCCATGGTGCTGTTCGGTGGTGATGGTGGCAACGATCCCGCGCTGGCCGTAATCCCGCTCGCGCACGGCAATGCCGGCGTGCTCCCGAACCATGGAGCTGGCGCCGTCCGCACCCACCAGCAGACCGCCGCGCAGCCGGCGGCCGTCCTCCAGGCGCACGGCCACCGCGTCTTCGGCCGTGTCCAGCTCATCCACCGCAACCGGGCAGTAGAGGCTGACCCCGGGGCGTCGGCCCACGGCCTCGCGCAGCGCGTCCTGGATCAGGGTATTCTCGACGATGTGGCCAAGCCACGCCTCGCCCCGATCCGCCGCGTGGAAGGTCACCCCTGGATGGCCAGCGGCGTCCCAGGCGCGGATCGCTTCAAAGGGGCTGACCCGTCGGGCGGCGATGGCGTCCCAGGCGCCGACGCGCTCCAGAATCCGGCGCGAGGTGTGGGTGATCGCCGAGACCCGGTTACTGGTGCGCGCCTCGTCCCAGGGCGGCGCCTGCCGTGCCTCGATCACCGCCACGGAGAAACCGGAATCGGCCAGCCCCGCGGCCAGTGCCAGCCCCACCATTCCGCCGCCGATGATGATGACGTCGGTACGCTGCTCAGCCATGGTCCGACTCCAGTGACAGCCCGCGGGCAAGACGCGGCACACGGCTGCCCCGGCCCATGGCCTGACGGACCAGCCCGTCCCGCGCCGCGGGCAACAGCTCCATGCCTACCAGCCCGAGATTGCGGGCCAGCCGTAGCCCCGGCAGACGGTTCGAGAACAACCGCACCAGCCCGTCGGTCATGGCCGTGACCCGGCGATGATCGCTCGCGCGGGCATCGGCGTAGCCGCGCAACAGGGCTGGCGCGCCGGGATCCTCGCCACGGCGCGCGGCCCCGTGAAGCCGTTCGGCCAGTTCGGCCACATCGCGCAGCGCCAGGTTGAAGCCCTGGCCAGCCACCGGATGCAGGGTGCGCGCGGCATTACCGATGAGCACGCTCCGGTCGGCAACGCGCCGGGTGCTGCGACTTAGCGCCAGCGGATAGACAGCGCGCCGGCCCACCCGCAGAAAGCGCCCCAGCCGATGGCCGAACGCGTCCTGCAGGGCGTCGAGAAACGCCGCATCATCCAGGGCCGCGAGCGCTTCCGCGCGCGCCGGCGCCACCGTCCAGACCAGCGAGCAGTGGCCACCGGAGAGCGGCAACAGCGCCAGTGGCCCCTCCGGCGTGAACCGCTCGAACGCCCGCCCGTCGGGCGGCTGGGCGGGGGTTACGTTCGCCACCACGCCGACCTGGTCGTAGTCGGTCTCCCGCATCTCGATGCCCAGACACGCCCGCAGCGCCGAGCGTGTGCCGTCGGCGGCCACGACGACGCGCGCCGCCAGGCCGGTGCCGTCGTCCAGGGTCAGATGCACGGCGTCCTGCCCCGGCTCCGCAGACTCGACCCGGGCGGTCACGGACCGCACGGCATCCGGCTGCGCCGCGAGCCGGTCCCGCAGCACCCGACCCAGCACGCGGTTGGGCACCACGTGCCCCAGAGCGTCCAGGCCCTCCCGTTCCGCCTGCATGCGGGTGACGCCGAACCCGCCCCGGTCGGAAACGTGGATGGTGCGGATCGGCGCCGCTTCGCCGTTGATGGCCGGCCACAGCTCCAGCGCCTCGAGAATCCTGCGACTGGTGGGCGACAGGGCCGTGCTGCGGTCGTCGTAGCTGGGCTGCTCCGGGGCTGTGGCGGTTACCGGGTCGACCACGCGCACCTGCAGCCCGCTGCCGCCCAGGGCAATGGCCAGGCTGGCGCCCACCAGGCCGCCCCCGACGATCACCACATCCGCTGTTGCCGCCGTCACCGCGCTTACTCCCCCGCCATGGCGGATTCCACGTCGGCGACGGTCTTGGGCACGCCGGCGCTGAGAATGTCGTGGCCCGTGGCCGTGACGGCCACATCGTCCTCGATGCGCACGCCGATGTTATGCCAGCGCGGGTCCACCTCGGGGATACTGTCGGCGATGTACAGGCCCGGCTCCACGGTGACCACCATGCCCGGCTCCAGCAATCGCCATTCACCATCGATGCGGTAATCGCCCACGTCGTGGGTGTCCATGCCCAGCCAGTGGCCGGTCCGGTGCATGAAGAAGGGCCGGTACGCCTCGTCGGCAATGAGCTGATCCACGTCACCGTGCAGCAGCTCCAGGTCCACCAGCCCCTGCACCAGCACGCGCAGCGCCGCCTCGTGGGGCATGTTCCAGTGGTTGCCGGGCTGCACGGCGGCGATGGCCGCCTCCTGAGCCGCCAGCACGATCTCGTAGACGGCCCGCTGCTCCGGGGTGAAGCGGCCGTTCACCGGGAAGGTCCGGGTGATGTCCGAGGCGTAGCAGTCCAGCTCCACGCCAGCGTCGATCAGCACCAGATCGCCGTCACGCAGGGTGGCGTTGTTCTCGATGTAGTGCAGGATGCAGCCGTTGCGACCGCCGCCGACGATGGGCGGATACGCCTGCCAGCCGTTGCTGCGGCGGAAGACATACTGAAATTCCGCCTCCAGCGCATACTCGGCCATTCCCGGCCGGCACACGACCATGGCGCGCCGGTGGGCCTCGGCCGAAACCTGCGCGGCCTCGCGCATCTGCTCCAGCTCCGCCGGACTCTTGATCAGCCGCATTTCGTGGAGGAGGTGCTCCAGCGCCACGAACTCGCCGGGGGTGCGCGCGCCGGCACGGGCGCGGGTGCGGACCTGATTCACCCAGCCGAGAATGGCGTGATCGAAGTCGGGATTCAGCCCCATGGTGCAGTAGAGGCGATGCTTGTCCTCGAGCATCCCCGGGAGGATCTCGTCGATGTCATCGATGGGAAAGGCGTCGTCGGCGCCATAGCGCTCGCAGGCACCGTCCTGACCGGCGCGCGGCCCGTCCCATACCTCCTTTTCCGGATCACGCTCGCGGCAGAACAGCACGAATTCACCATGCTCCCGCCCGGGTATCAGCACCAGCACGGCATCGGGCTCCGGGAAGCCGGAGAGGTAGTGAAAGTCGCTGTCCTGACGGTAGGGATGGACCACATCCCGGTTGCGCGGCCGCTCGGGGGCTGCGGCCACCACCGCCACCGCGTTGTCACCCATGAGGTTCATGAGCTCGCGGCGCCGGCGGGCGTATTCCTGCTGATCCATGGGGCCTCCGTGATTGCGGAGCAGGTGTTTGTGAGTGGGTCAGTGGGTGCGCTGGCTGCCCTGATCGGCGCCCGGCACCGGCACGGGTTTGTCGCGTTTGCGCGGCTGCAGGTGCTCGCGCACCAGCAGGGCGCCGGTGCGCACGAACTCCAGGAGCTCCTCGTAAGCCGCCTCGTCCGCCTCGCCGCCCTCGTCGCTCACGGCGTGGCTGACCTCGCCCAGGTGGCCGATGATCTCCGCCACCTCCTTCGGCAGCTTGCTCTCCTCCGGCAACCCGCCCACGCCGAGGCCGTAGATGAACCCGTGCGCCCAGGCGCCAAGGCTCTCGGCACGCCGGTCCACGGGCGCGGACCCGTCGGGCAGCAGCAGCTGGAACTCCAGGTTGCTGTCATCCATGCCCTGCTGGGTGGCGCCGTACAGGGCGGCCAGGCCTTCCAGGCAGCGCCGGGCCGGATCGCCCTTCGGCTCGGTGCCGGCGAGGACCTGGGCGATCCACTGCGCCGCTTCCACCTGCGCGGAAGCGCTGAGCATCCCCGCAAGCAGGCCGTGGGCCTCGGCAGCACCGATCTCGGCCTCCACCTCGGCGAGGGCTTCGTTGAGGGCGTCGTAATCGGGTAGAGAGTCAGTCATGGCGCGGACATATCCAAGGCCGTACAAAATCGCTATCCTACCACGACATATGAGGCATCGCGGGCCGTTGCAGGCATGAGTGAATCGTCCCCGAAGGCACTGCGCAGGGAGCTTGACCGGCTGGAACGCCAGGTGGACTCGCTGGTGCGCTATTGTGCCCGACTCGAAGAAGAAAACCGGGTGCTGCGTCAGTCCCAGGATTCGCTGAACGCGGAGCGTGCCAGCCTGCTGGAAAAGAACGAGATGGCCCGCTCCAAGATCGAATCCATGATCAGCCGCCTCAAGGCTATGGAGCACCACTGACATGCGCGACGACATCGAACCGGTCCGGGTCACCATTCTCGACAAGGAATACATGGTGGCCTGCCCGCCGGACGAGAAAGAGGGCCTGCTGAGCTCGGCCCACATGCTCGACCGACGCATGCGCGAAGTCCGCGACGCCGGGCGCATCCAGGGAGCGGATCGCATCGCGGTGATGGCGGCGCTGAATCTCACCCACGAGCTGCTGCAGGCGCAGAACGACCAGCGCGAGACCGCCACCCTGGTCGAGGACCGCGTGCGCGCCATGGAGCAGCGCATCAACCAGGTGCTGCCGGAGTCCTGATCCGGACACCACCCGTCCGTCCCCCTTGCAGTCCCGGCGTCCAGCCCCCACCATGGCACTGGACACCCCCTGCGGCGTTCGACAGCGGTCACAGCTATTCCTTGACCCTCAATTGAATCGCCAGGGGAACTGACGTGGCGGTATCCGGTGCGCATGTCCGCCCCGTGCGGAAAGCCTAAGGCCCCGCTCGTCCTCCCCACCTGAACCTCAGGGTTCAAGGGGCGATACCGCACGGCGCCAGCGGGGGGTGTCCCTTTCCTAGCCAACCCCGGTATCCTGTGCGGCTTGCCCCGAAGCCACGGCTGGAGCCCCGATGCAATACTGGCTGATGAAATCCGAGCCGGACGTGTTCGGCATTGACGACCTCGCCAACTGCCCCGACCAGACCGACCACTGGGACGGTGTGCGCAACTACCAGGCGCGCAACATGATGCGCGACCAGATGAAACAGGGCGATCAGGTCCTGTTCTACCACTCCAACACCAAGGTGCCCGGGGTGGTGGGCATCGCCGAAGTGGTGCGCGAGGGCTACCCGGACCACACGGCGTTCGACCCGGAAGACCCCCACTACGATCCGAAAAGCGACCCGGACAACCCGCGCTGGTTCATGGTGGACATCCGCTTCGTCCGCAAGCTTGGCCGCACCATCAGCCTCACCGAGCTCAAGGAACTCAAGGATCGCCCGGAATTGGCCGATATGCCCCTGGTGCGCAAGGGCAACCGCCTGTCGGTCATGCCGGTCACCCCGGAGCAGTGGCAGTTCATTCTCGGGCTCGAATGACCTGCCGCCCATCGGGACACGGAAACGGGAGCGTCATTCCGTGACTCTCGTCCCGGATCACGACAGGCAGCGAACGCATACTCTCTCGGGACGGTCCGGAGTGACCGCCGTGCCGATCGTGCGATGTGCGACCAACGGATGAGCGCAGTGAGCGAGACACAGGCAACAGAATACGGCCTCGGGCCGACCGATCATCGAGTCGTGCTGGCGGTCGCCGCGGTGATCGCGGTCACCGCCGCGCTGGCGGTGGGCTGGCAGCAGGTGCGGGACCTGGACACGCCGTCCCGGGGCATCGACGCGTTCTCCTTCGACCTCCCCATGGACACGGTTGAGGCCGACTCGGCTGCGGGGCTGGCGGACGAGTTGGACGCGATGGAGTTCCCCTGGCCGCCGGAAAGCAGCGTGCCGCGCATCCAGGTGGAGCACTTCCCGGGGGACATGGCGGATCTGGACGCTGACGCGCGCAAGGCGGTGTTCTTCCGCGCCCTGCTGCCGCTGGTGCTGCACGAGAACGCGATGCTGCGCCACCATAGGGACAACGCCCGGGCACTGCTGCAGGGGGGTGCACCGCCGGAACCGGGCACCGACGAACGTGTCTATCTCGGACAGCTCAAGGAGCGCTACCGGGTCGAGGGCGACCTGAACGACGCCGCCGTGCGCCAGCAACTGCTGCGACGGATCGATGCCGTACCGGCGTCCCTGGCGCTGGCGCAGGCGGCCAACGAAAGCGGCTGGGGCACATCGCGGTTCACCCGGGAGGCCAACAACCTGTTCGGCGAGTGGACGTGGAACGAGGACCAGGGGTTGCTGCCGCAGCAACGCGCAGAGGGCGCGACCCACTTCGTGCGCATCTTCCCCGATCTCCACGCATCGGTGCGCTCGTATATCCACAACATCAATGTGGGGCACGCCTACGGCGAGTTGCGGCAACAACGGGCAACTCTGCGCGAACAGGGCGAGCCGCTGGACGGCATGACCCTCGCCAGCGGCCTGATCCGCTACTCTGAAAGAGGGCAGGCCTACGTGGACGAAGTGCGCGCCATGATCCGGCAGAATGGACTGCACCGGCTACCGGATCTGGAACTGGCGAACGGCACGCCGTGAACGCCATTGTCACCGGCAAATGACATGTCACCAAAAACCAACAATTTGAACAGCTTGGCGGACAAAGTCGTTTGTATTTATAAAGTGCCTGCTATAAGGTAACACTCATTGTGCGCGAGGAGTTTCACCGCTCGTCGCGGATGCAGGGGGATAGAACGTTGGGGCATCGTCAAAGACAGTGGCTACTGCACGAGGGCTCCTCGCCCCGGCGCGGCCTGAAATGGTGGCTACGCCCGATTCCGCTGGCCATCGGCGCGGTGGGTGTGGGCCTGATCACCACAGGCATGATCGGCTTCGGGAGTGGCAGTTCCGGTTCGGGCGCGTCCGGCGACACGGTGGCCGTGGAGCTGGGCATGCCGGGCACCCGCGTTGGCGACATGGTTGCACAGCGGGCCCGTGGCAACGGCAGCCGCACGACCTCCGCCACCATGGACGACAGCCCCGCGCCGGTCACCGATAACGGAACGCCCGCGGATTCCGGCCCGTTGCGTACCGCCAACGCCACGGAAGCCGACATGGATTCGGGCTGGGCCAGCTACATCAACGCTAGTACCGGCAGCACCAACGCCAGCGACGATACCGCCGAGAGCGCGGCCGAAGCCGAGGCCGAGATGGAGGAGCTGGCCGCGCCGCACGAAGGGCCGGAATGGGAGACCATCGAAGTCCGCTCCGGCGACTCCCTGGCCGCGATCTTCAGCCGCGCCGGCCTGTCCGCAGGCGAGCTTCACCGCCTGGTCAATACCGATGACCGCACCGCGCAGCTCCAGCGCATCTACCCCGGTGATGAAATCCACTTCCATGTGGAAGGCGACGCCCTGCAGGGGCTGCGCCACGACATCGACGATGCCGACACGCTGGTCGTCGCCCGGGGTGACGACGGCTTTGAAGTCAGCATCGAGAGCCGCGCCATCGAGACGCGGGTCAAGCACGCCAGCGGCACGGTCAACAGCTCCCTGTTCGTCGCCGGCCAGGACGCCGGGCTCAGCCACGGCCAGATCATGCGGCTGATGAACATCTTCAAGTGGCAGGTGGACTTCGGACGCGACGTGCGCTCCGGGGACATGTTCTCGGTGGCCTACGAGTCCTACTACATCGACGATGAACACGTGCGCGACGGCCCCATTCTGGCGGCCCGTTACGTTAACCGCGGCAATGCGATCGACGCGGTGCGCTACGAAGACCCGGACGGCACCCGCGGCTACTACAGCCCCGAGGGCGAGAACCTGAGCAAGGCGTTTCTCCGTCGCCCGGTTGGCGATGCGCGGATCAGCTCCGGATTCAACCCCAACCGCAGGCATCCGGTACTGGGCGTCCGCCGCCCGCACCTGGGCACGGACTTCGCCGCGCCCTCGGGCACGCCGATCCGGGCTGCCGGTGCCGGCCGGGTCGTCCACGCCTCGCGCAAGGGCGGCTACGGCCGCACCGTCATCATCGAGCACGCCAACCGGTACCGCACCCTGTACGCTCACATGTCGCGCTACGCCAATGGCATCAGCGTGGGCACGCGCGTCGAGCAGGGACAGACCATCGGCTATGTCGGCGCCTCCGGACTGGTCACCGGCGCGCACCTGCATTACGAATTCATGAAGGACGGCGTCCACCGCAACCCCATGCGGGTGGACCTGCCCAGCGGCGACCCGGTTGCCAGCGAACACATGGATGACTTCGTCGCCCGCGCCGCCCCCCTCGTGGCGCAGCTCGACGATATGCACGAGGAGCAGGAACAACAGCTGGCGATGCGGGACGAGGAATGATCCCGTCGGGGCGCGCCGCCCTGGTGCTGCTGGGGCTGGTGATCGTGCTCTGGGGGCTGAACTGGCCGGTGATGAAGGTCGGCCTGGAGTACATCCCGCCGCTGCTGTTCACCAGCATCCGCATGGTGCTGGGCTGCCTGTGCATGGTGATCGCCGCCGCCATCATGGGGCAGCTCCGCCGCCCCTACCGCGACGAGTGGACACTGGTGTTCGGCGTCGGCCTGATCCAGATGGC
>SLBZ01000062.1 GCA_007126095.1 Aquisalimonas sp. | reverse complement strand
CGCTACCTCTCCATCTGGGTGGCCCTGGCGATTATGGTGGGGGTGGCGCTCGGACAGCTTGCGCCGACGGTCCCGGATGCCCTGTCGCAGTTCGAGTACGCTCAGGTCTCCATCCCCGTGGCCATCCTCATCTGGGCCATGATCTTCCCGATGATGGTGCAGATCGACTTCTCGTCGATCCTCGGCGTGCGCCGGCAGCCCAAGGGGTTGGCCATCACCACCACGGTGAACTGGCTGATCAAGCCGTTCACCATGTTTGCCATCGCCTGGTTCTTCCTGATCATCCTGTTCGAGCCCCTGATCCCGGGCGGGCTTGCGCGCGAGTACCTGGCCGGCGCCATTCTGCTGGGCGCTGCGCCGTGCACGGCCATGGTGTTCGTCTGGAGCCATCTCACCCGCGGCGACGCGGCCTACACCCTCGTGCAGGTGTCGGTGAACGACGTCATCATGCTGTTCGCCTTCGCCCCCATCGTCATGCTGCTGCTGGGGCTGTCCGACATCATCGTGCCCTGGGAGACCATGGCGCTGTCGGTGTTTCTCTACATTGTCATCCCGCTGACCGCCGGCTATATCACCCGTGTCACGCTGATTCGGCGCCGGGGCAGCGAGTGGTTCGGCAACGTGTTCATGAAGCGGCTGGCCCCGGTGACCCCCATCGGCCTGATCCTGACGCTGGTGCTGCTGTTCTCGTTCCAGGGCGAGGTGATTCTCAACAATCCGCTGCACATCGCGCTGATCGCCGTTCCGCTGATCGTGCAGACGTTCCTGATCTTCTTCATCGCCTACGGCTGGGCCAGGGCGTGGCGGGTGCCCCACAACGTGGCGGCACCGGGTGCAATGATCGGCGCGAGCAACTTCTTTGAGCTGGCCGTGGCCGCCGCCATCGCCCTGTTCGGCGTGCATTCCGGTGCCGCGCTCGCCACCGTGGTCGGCGTGCTGGTGGAGGTGCCGCTGATGCTGGTGCTGGTGAAAATCGCCAACCGCACCCGCCACCGGTTCCCGGCCGCCGCGCAGCAGCGGGCGGGCGCCGGCTGAACCGCCGGGTGCCAGGGAGGCGGTGCCCATTGCTGCCACGTAGGAGCGACTTCAGTCACGACCCGATCACATCCGGATCCGGAGCTCTGCAATGCCCAACGACATGCCGAATATCCAGGACGCCTACCTGGATCGTCCCTCCATCGACCGCCTGCAGGTGACGGGGCCGTCCACGCACAAGCCGCGCATCCTGCTGCTCTACGGCTCCCTGCGCGAGCGCTCCTACAGCCGGCTAATGGCGGAGGAGGCGGCGCGGATTCTCGAGGCGTTCGGCGCCGAGACGCGATTCTTCAATCCGTCGGGGCTGCCGCTTCCGGACGACGCACCGGCGGGTCATCCCAAGGTGGTGGAGCTGCGCAAGCTGTCCGAGTGGTCGGAAGGGCAGGTGAGGAACTGGTCAAGTTCACGCTTCTCACCCGCGACATCAGCGACTACCTGGTGGACCGCTACAGCGAACGCCTGGCCGACGATCGCCCGGTCCAGGTGGCCAGTCCGTAGGCGGCCTGTAGATGGTGGACCTGAAGGTCCACCCTACGGGGGCTAGGCGGATGCTTCTCGGTAATAATGGTGGACGTGAACGTCCACCCTACGGATCGGCAACCGGTCCGGCGCTGGCGTAGGGTGGACGTTCACGTCCACCGTTCTTCCCGGAGAGCCCGCAGCACCCGCCGGGTGGACGTTCAAGCCCACCATCAACTCCCAACCGCCGTTCAATCGTCCGACACGAGTTCGTCGATCTCAAGATCGTGGTCCCCGCTGCCGATCCCGCCGCCGTCCGAGGCCGTCCCGTCGAGGATGTTGTACTTGTCACATTCGGCGAGTGTCACGACCATGGATAACGGGTTTCCGTCCGCCGAGATCGACAGGTCGCCGAACCGGGCGCCTTCTTCGCAGCTATCTGGTGCAGAGCCGCCACCAAATAAACCTTCGGAGTTCACCCAATCGAAAGGATTTTCTTCCGAACGTATGCGGTCCTGATTGGGTAGCCCCCAGAATTTACCCAGGTCCGGATGGAAGAACTGGTAAGTGTGCCGCGGGGCGGAATCGTCCCCTGCCAGTTCGCTCAGCAGCTTGAACGTCTGGCCGGATCCCTCGTGGGTCAGCTCGACGGCGCGGACGTTCGCGGGTGGGTCCGTATCCTCACTGGCGCGGTTCATGCCGTTCATCGTGAACTCTTCGCCCCGCCATTTTACGGTGACGTCCGAGAACGTGACGGTCTGCTCCGGCGGGACCATGCTGGGAATGTCATCCGGTTGGATATTCGCGATAGTGGAGAATCCACTCGAGGCCTCAGACCACTCGAATTCACCCGAGACGGTGATGGGGCCGCCGTCGGTGGTGGGGTAATTCTTCACGCAGATGTCATTGAACTCACCACGTCCTGCCTGGTACCCGTCGGTCAGTTCGTATTCCCATTCGCCAGGACCGTCTTCGCCTTCGCACTTATCGCCGAAACCGAACCCCTGTTCCCAGGGTAGGTCATCCAGCTCCCCATCCTCGTCAATGTCATCGATTGAAACCCCCGCCTGTTCTGCTATCGCTCCATATTCCACGAGCCAGAACACTGTGCCGTGGAAGAGCGAATGCGACGTGTGGCCTACGTGCCACAGCATGTAGGCGGTATCCACCGCGATCTGCGCGTCCTGCGGCGCGTTGTTGTCTGCTGTGGTGAAGGTGGCTGTGGTGGTGTCCGAGGAGATCGTGGCCCACCCGGTTTCGCCGTCGTAGTCGCCGTCCAGGTCAAGTTCCCCGGCAAAGTCCACGCTGGGGAAGTCGCCCAGCGGTTCACCCGGGCTTCCGCTTGAGCCGCTCCCGGAATCCGATCCGGAACTGAGACAGGCGGTGAGCAGAAGCGGTGACAGAAGGCCCCCCGAGATCGTCCCTAATTTCCTGTTGCCCATGATCGTCCCCTTCTATGGTGTTGATTCTTATGGTGCCGCGACGCTTGCCTGGCGCGGTGAGGCCGCTACAGATCGGCATGCCTGGAGCGGAGGGTCGACTGTGCCAGCTCGGACCTTACAGCCGCCTTACACCGACGTGACGGAGGGCCACGAGTTGGGGCCAGGTCATGCAGCCCGCGTAGGGTGGACGTTCACATCCGCCATCAACGCCCAGCCGCTGTTCAATCGCGAGACCGATCTCAATGCCGATGCGGGCTTGTAAGGCGTTTGTAAGGCCGCCGGCTTCACACTAGTTAAACGCACAGGAACGGAGACTTGGGCATGAAAGATTTTCAGGTGGGCGGCGTAGTCGGGTTGTTACGGGCAACCTTTCCTTTTCTGGTGTTTCGGTTCCTGATCTATTTCGGGATCACCCTGGCTTATATCCTCGCCACGGGCGTGGGTTCAGGGGCCGGTTACCTGGTGGGGTACATCGGGGACAACCCCGGGGCCGGGGGTGTCTGGGGCGGATTCATCGGCTTCGGGCTCATGGGCGCAGTGGTGTACTGGTTCCGGGAGTACCTGCTGTACCTGGTCAAGGCCGGGCACATCGCGGTGCTGGTGGAGCGCATGGAGGGCAACGAACTGCCCGAAGGCCGCGGGCAGATCGAGCACGCCCAGACGATCGTGCGTGATCGGTTCGTGGAATCCTCGGTGCTGTTCGGACTGGATCAGTTGATCAAGGGCATTCTCAAGGCATTCAACAAAGTCTTCTTCAGCGCCGTCAACATTGTCCCCATTCCAGCACTGCAGGGTCTGGCGCGTTTCGTGGGTACGGTGGTGCGGTTATCGCTCACCTTCCTCGATGAGGTGATTCTTGCCTACAACATCCGCACCCGGTCGGATAACCCCTGGGAGTCCAGCCGGCGAGCGCTGGTGCTCTATGCGCAGAATTACATGGCGTTCCTGAAGAACGCGTTTTTCCTCACGTTCTTCATCTGGGGGCTGACGTTTCTGGTCTTTCTCATCGCCCTGGGGCCGGCGGCCGGTCTGGTGGCTCTGTTTCCGGGCACCGCTGGTGCGCTGACGCTGATGCTGGCCCTGGTTCTGGCCTGGGGGATCAAGGCTGCGGTCATCGAGCCGTTCGCCATGGTCGCGCTCATGCAGGTGTTCTTCCGGGTTACCGAGGGCCAGGAGCCGAACCCGGAATGGGAGGCCAAACTGGACAACGTGTCGGTGGAGTTCGGTAAGCTGAAGAAGCGGGCCGGAGAATGGACCGGATGGGATGCGCAGAAAGGCGCCGGCGAGACAGCGCCGGAAGCCGGATCCGGCCAGCCGTAACGATGACCAATAACGCGACAAGCATAATCGGAGGCACCATGCGAAAGGGCATAGCGGTACTGGGGGCGGCCGGGGCGGGCGCTCTGTTTCTGGCGGGCTGCGCTACCACGGACGTCAGCGGGCAGCACGACCAGAACTACGACTTCGCCAGCGTCGAACGGGTGGCGGTGGTGGCAGTGGAAGGGGCAGATGGCAGCGAAGCCGCCCAGAACCAGGTGGCGGGGATGTTCAACGAGTCACTGCTCCGCAAGGGTTACAGCCCCGTGGAGCGATCACAGATTCGCGAAGTCATGGATGAACAGGACTTCCAGCACAGCGACGCCACGACCACGAGTGGCGCCGCGGAGCTGGGCCGCATCCTCAATGTGGATACGGCCATTGTCGTGAACGTGCCGCAGTACGGCGACAGCATGAGCATGTCCGCGCAGATGATCGATGTGGACAACGGCGCCGTGGTCTGGTCGGCCTCCGGCAGCGCCGCCAGCCGCGAAGGGCTGTCGAGGCGGTTCGGGCAGTTGCTGGGTGGTGCCAGTGGGGCCGTCGCGGGCCGTGAGGTCGACGGCACCATGGGCGCCGTGATCGGTGGCGCCAGCGGCGCCGTGGCCGGGGATATGGCCGGCGAGGCCATGACGCCGGAGCAGCAGGAGCAGGCCGCGGAGCTGGTGGTGGAGCTGAGCGACAACATGCCGGATCCGGACTAGCTTACAGCAGTAGCCACCCCGCGGCGGCGCACGCCGGCACCAGCAGGTAGACCGGAAACCGTGTGCCCATGAGCAGGCCGAAGGCGACGGCGGCAATGGCGAATTCGGTCAGCCCGGTGATGCCGATACGGATCACCGGGTCCCAGAGTATGGCCGCCAGCAGGCCGACGACGCCGGCGTTCACGCCAGCGACGGCGCGCCGGATCGTGGCGACGCCACTGATTCGGCCCCACCACGGAAGGACGCCCACCAGCAGCAGCGTGCCAGGCAGGAAGATGGCGATGATCGCGATAATGCCACCGATGATGGGCATGTGCGGCTGCGCCTCGGCCCCCAGGTAGCCGGCAAAGCTGAACAGCGGCCCCGGCAGCGCCTGTGCCACACCGTAGCCTGCCAGGAAGCTGCTGCTGTCGACCCCTGCTGGAGCGGCCACTTCCCGCTCCAGCAGTGGCAGTACCACATGCCCGCCACCGAACACGAGCGATCCGGCACGGAAGACGCCGTCGATCAGGCCGGTGAGGCCACCGGGAAAGAGTGCGGCCAGCAGCGGCAGGCCGCCCAGGGCGCCGAAGAACAGCAACAGGCTGATGTTGGCGGTCCGTCGGCCGAGCGGGATTTCGAGGCCGCCGGCGGTGGCCGTGGCCTGCGCCTGCATGGGCAGCACGAATGCCAGCAGCCCGCCAATGATCAGGGCCGAGACCTGGCCGAGCGGGTGGGCCCAGACCAGTGCCACGGCGGTGGCTGCCACCACGATCAACGCCCGCTGCCAGTCCGGCGCCAGCGAGCGTGCCATGTTGATCACCGCCTGAGCCACCACC
The DNA here is from genome assembly GCA_007126095.1 of Aquisalimonas sp. Lineage (GTDB taxonomy): Bacteria > Pseudomonadota > Gammaproteobacteria > Nitrococcales > Aquisalimonadaceae > Aquisalimonas. Next base: position 29,277 of record SLBZ01000062.1, on the reverse strand, counting down.
GCCACTGCGGCCAGTTTCAGGCCGTGTAGCCAGCCGGCGCCTGTCAGCGCCTCTGGCCCTGCGGTGCCGAGAGCGACGGCCAGGCCAATCATGATGATGGCGGAGGGGAGGGTGAAACCGAGCCAGGCCCCGAAGAGCCCGGGAAGGCCGGCGCGAACCAGGCCGATGGCCTGGCCCACCTGGCTGCTGCTGGGGCCGGGAAGGAACTGGCACAGGGCGACGATCTGGCCGTACTGCTGGTCGCTCAGCCACTGGCGCCGCTGGACCAGCGCCTCGCGGTAATAGCCGAGATGGGCGACAGGCCCACCGAAGGAGCTCAGGCCCAGGCCGAGAAAGACCAGAAAGACCTCCAGCGCCGAGCGGCGCCGTACTTCCGGTCCCAGGCCCATGGTTACTCCTTCAGCATGAGCTGTTCCAGCAGTGCCTTCTGTGCATGCAGGCGGTTCTCCGCCTCATCCCAGACCACCGACTGCGGCCCGTCGATGACGTCGGCGTCCACTTCCTCGCCGCGGTGGGCGGGCAGGCAGTGCATGAACAGCGCGTCGTCCGCCGCCGCTGCCATCAGTGCCGCAGTGACGCGGTAGGGCGCAAACGCCAGCTCCCGGCGTTTCTGTTCTTCCTCCTGGCCCATGCTGGCCCAGACGTCGGTCACCACCAGATCCGCACCGGCAACGGCTTCTGCCGGTTCACGGTGGACGGAGACGCGCTCCGGCGCTGTGGCCACGATGTCCGGGTCCGGGTCGAAGCCTTCCGGGCAGCCGATGCGCAGCTGGAAGTCGAACAGTGCGGCTGCGTTGATGTAGGAGTGACACATGTTGTTGCCATCACCGATCCACGCCACCGTACGCCCCTGGATGCTGCCGCGGTGCTCCACGAAGGTCTGGATGTCCGCCAGCAGCTGACACGGGTGGAAGCTGTCCGACAGCCCGTTGATCACCGGTACGGCGGAGTAGGCCGCAAACCGCTCCAGTGTGTCGTGGGCGAATGTCCGGATCATGACAGCGTCGACCATGCGCGAGAGCACCCGCGCGGTGTCCTCCACCGGTTCGCCGCGTCCGAGCTGACTGTCCCGGGGGCTGAGGAAGATGGCGCTGCCGCCGAGCTGGTTCATGCCCGCCTCGAAGGAGACTCGGGTGCGGGTGGACGACTTCTCGAACACCATGCCGAGCACCTTGCCGCGCAGCGGTTCGTGCAGCTCGCCGCGCTCGCGCAGCGCCTTCAGGTCCCGCGCGCGGCGGATGAGCTGGTGCAGGGCGTCCGGGGTGAAATCCCGCAGGGTGAGAAAATGACCGGCGGTCATGGCGTTACCTCGCGTCGTTGACGAAGTCGCGGATGAGAGCGATCACCTGATCGCCGATCCGGTCGGCCTCGTCATCGGAAATGATCAAGGGCGGCAGCAGCCGGATCACCGACTGTGCCGTGACGTTGATCAGTAAGTGATCGTCCAGGGCCCGCTTGACCAGATCGCCGCACGGGCGGTCCAGCTCGATGGCGAGCATCAGTCCGCGGCCGCGGATGTCCATAACCGCGGGCTCGCTGGCCAGTGCATCGCGGAAGCGGCGCTGCAGGCGCTCGCCGAGCGCTTCCGCCCGCGCCAGCAGGCCATCGGCGTCCAGCGCCTCGATGACCGCCAGTGCAGCACTGGCGGCCAGTGGATTGCCGCCGAAGGTGGAGCCGTGGCTGCCCGGGCCAAGCACCTCGGCTGCCGCGCCGCGGGCCAGACACGCGCCGATGGGCACCCCGTTGCCCAGCCCTTTCGCCAGGGTGAGCACATCGGGGATCACGTTCTCGTGCTGGCTGGCCAGCCAGGCGCCAGTGCGGCCGACGCCGGTCTGCACTTCATCCAGCATGAGCAGCCAGCCGCGGGCGTCGCACCGCTCGCGCAGGGCCTGGAGGTAGCCGGCATCCGGCACGCGCACGCCGCCTTCCCCCTGGATGGGCTCCGCCAGGATTGCAACGATGCCGTCATGCGCCGCCGCAGCGGCGTCGATTGCCGAGAGGTCGTTGTAGGGGACGCGGATGAACCCGGCCGGCAATGGCCCGAATCCCTCCTGGGCCCTGGTGTTGCCGGTGGCCGCGAGGGCGGCGAGGGTGCGCCCGTGGAAGGCGTTCTCCATCACCAGGATCTTCGGTTCGGTGATCTGCCGGTTCGCCCCGTGAAGCCGCGCCAGCTTGATGGCGGCCTCATTGGCTTCGGCGCCGGAATTGCAGAAGAACACACTGTTCATGGCCGTGCGCGCGCACAGGGCCTCGGCCAGCTGCTCCTGCAGCGGGACGCCGTAGAGGTTGGAGGTGTGCAGCAGGGTCTCCGCCTGCTTCTGCAGGGCAGCTGTGACGCGCGGGTGGGCATGGCCCAGGCCGCACACGGCGATCCCGCTCAGGGCGTCCAGATAGGCGTTGTCATTGTCGTCCCAAAGCCAGGCGCCGCTGCCGCGCTGGAAGCGCACGGGCAGCCGGCCGTAGGTCTGCATCAGTCCATGGTTCATGGCAGGTGTCCCGCAAAAAAGAAAAAAGGCAGCGCCGAAGGAGCCGCATGTGCGGCGGCATCCCGACGGAGACTGCCTGAGGTGCCGATTATAGGAACGGGTCGGCGCTGCGGCAAGGAACTGGCTGTGACAGGTGGGTGCATACGACCCGATGTGGCATGGTGCCTGGCGGGCGATGACTGCGGGGAGTGATGATGGAGCAGCGGGCACGGGACTGGGTTTCCAGCGGGCGTGTGGGGCTTGACGGCGTGCTGGACGGGCTGCGTCTCGGGGACAACGTGGTCTGGCGTACATCGCGTTTGGATGACTACCGTCGCTACGCGCTGGCCTTTGCCGAGGCGGGATACGCGACAGGCCGGCGCGTGTTCTACCTGCGCTACGGTGGACAGGCACCGGTGCTTCCGGCGCTGACGGGCGTCGAGACCGTCGCAGTGGATCCCGGTGGTGGTTTCGAGCCCTTTACCCGGCAGGTGCATGAGCTGATCAATGCCCACGGTCACGGGGCGTTCTACGTCTGCGATCCCCTGTCGGATCTGCTCGACGCTTGGGCAACCGACGTGATGGTCGGCACTTTCTTCCGTGTGGTCTGCCCGCAGTTGCGGGACCTGGCAACAGTGGCGTACTTCGCGCTGGATCCGGCCCGCCACTCGCATACGACGGTGGCGCGAATCCGTCGCACCACACAGGTAATGATCGACGTGCGTACCGGCTGCGGGGGCGTGCATTTGCAGCCGGTGAAGGTCAGCGGCCGCCGGACCCCCACGCTGTTTCTGCCGCACCGGGAGGACGGCGAGCACTTCATGCCCGTGACTGACAGCCGAGAGGTGACGCGGCTACAGGCAGAGTGGGAGCAGGAGCAGCGCCAGCAGGAGCAGCAGCGCGTACTGGATGCCTGGGATCGCCTGTTTCTGCGTGTCGCTGCCTGTATGGACACCGACGGTTACGCCGAAGAGGCCGAATCCGTTCGGGAGCAGGCGCTGGCTGTGCTGGTCGGCCGCGACACGCGCATCCTGGCTCTGGCCCGCCGCTATCTGGGACTGGCAGATCTGGTGTCCATCCGCGATCGCATGGTAGGCAGCGGCCGCCTGGGTGGCAAGGCAGTGGGCATGCTGCTGGCCCGCGCCATTCTGCTGCAGGAGGCGCCGAAGACGTGGGGTGCCGCACTGGACCCGCACGACTCCTGGTATGTCGGCGCCGACGTCTATTACGCCTACGTGGTGCACAACGGCCTGTGGCACCGGCTCATGCGCCAGCGCCACGGGCTCGGCGACGAAGCCGAGGCGCGGGCACTCCACGACGCGCTGCGCGACGGCGAGATTCCGGAAGAGGTGCGCCATCAGCTGGAGCGGGTGCTGGACCACTACGGCCAGTATCCGATTCTGGTGCGTTCCAGCAGCCTGCTGGAAGATGGCTTCGGTAACGCGTTCGCCGGTAAGTACGCCAGCGTCTTCCGCATCAACCGTGGTAGCCCGGAGGAGCGCCTGGCGCAGCTCGAAGACGCCATTCGCGTCGTGTACGCCTCGACCATGCACCCGGATGCCCGCAGTTACCGCCGCGAGCGCGGCCTGGAGGATCGCGAGGAGCCCATGGCGTTGCTGGTGCAGCGTGTCAACGGACGTTTCCACGGGCAACTGTATTGCCCCGACGCAGCCGGTGTCGCCGTCTCGCGCAACCTGTTTCCGTGGTCCCCCGACATGGACCCTGCCGCGGGCATGGTGCGCCTGGTTGCCGGGCTGGGTACCCGCGCCGTTGATCGCGTTGCCGACGACGACGTGCGTCTGGTGGCCCTGGACCAGCCCGAGCGCCACCCTTTCGCCGAGCGCGACGCCATGTACGGGGCAACCCAGCGGGCGCTGGATGTGCTCGATCTCGGAGAGGAAGGTGTCTCCACCCGCCCGCTCGCGGACATCGCGGTGCAGGCGCCGTCGCTGCCCCTGGGGCTGCTGGCCGAGCGTGATCGGGAGTCGGAGCAGGCCGCGCGTGCCCTGGGAGCGGAGCAGGCCGTCTGGCGGCTGACCTTCGACCCGCTGCTGCGGCGCACCCCCTTCGCGGCCATGCTGCGCTCGCTGCTGCAGACGCTGGAGCGAGCCTACGCGCATCCCGTGGAGGTCGAGTTCACCCTTCACTGCGATGATGAGCAGGCCTTGACCTGCAGCGTCGTACAGTGCCGCCCACTCCCGTCACCGGCCGTCCCTGCCATGCCCGCAGGGGGCGCGGATGCCGCTGCTCGCGCTGTGGACGATGTCTTTCTCGCGCTGGATCGCCACTTCATGGGGCCGGCGGCAGACATACCCATTGCGCGCATCGTGCGGGTCAACGGCCAGCGCTACCGCCAGCTCGACACGGAGGGGCAATACGCGGTGGCGCGTCTGGTGGGGGCGATCAACCGTGAGGCCCCGGTGACACCGCGGGGCACGCTGCTAATCGGGCCGGGCCGCTGGGGCAGCTCCACGCCCGCGCTGGGCGTGCCGGTGGGATTCGCCGATCTGCAGGGGGTTGCGGCGTTGGTGGAGCTGGCGCACATGGACGACGACCGAATCCCGGAACTCTCGTACGGCTCCCACTTCTTTCAGGATCTGGTGGAGGCGGGCATCGTCTACGCCGGGGTGGCGGCGGCGGACGACACCGTGATCTACCGGCCGCAATGGCTGGAGGCGTTGCCCGGTGCCCGCCGGTGTCCACTGCCCGGGGATGTGGAAGTGGGTGCGGCAGCGGCCGCCACCGTGGAGGTGTTTGACGTCAGCGACGCCGACGTGCGCCTGGTGGTGGACGTTGCCGCGCGCAAGCTGCTCTGCGGCCGGGCCGCAGAGCAGCCGCCGCGCGGCCCGGCGGAGTCCGTCAGATGAGACCCAGCGCCACCATGGCGTGCCCCACCTTCAGGAAGCCGCCGATGTTGGCGCCGGTGACGTAGTCGCCAGGCGCGCCGAACTCGGCGGCGGTATCGTGGCAGTTGCCGTGGATGTTGCAGATGATCTCCTCCAGCCGCTGCTCCGTATGGTGGAACGTCCAGGAGTCGCGGCTGGCGTTCTGCTGCATCTCCAGCGCGCTCGTGGCAACGCCGCCGGCGTTGGCCGCCTTGCCGGGGCCGTAGGCGATGCCGGCATCGCGGAACAGCTTGATGCCCTCGGGCGTGGTGGGCATGTTGGCGCCCTCGGCCACCGCGATGCAGCCGTTCTCCACCAGGCGCCGCGCGTCCTCCCCGTTGAGTTCGTTCTGGGTGGCGCAGGGCAGCGCCACGTCGCAGGGCACCGACCACACACTGCCACCCTTGATGTAGCGCGCGCGCGTCTGCTCCTCGGCGTATACGTGGATGCGCCGGCGCTCCACCTCCTTGATGCGGCGGATGCGGTCGAGCTCCAGCCCGTGCTCGTCGACGATCATGCCGGTGGAGTCGGAGCAGGCGATCACCTTCGCGCCCAGGGCGTGGAGCTTCTCGATGGCGTGGATGGCCACATCCCCTGAGCCGGAGACCACGCAGGTCTTGCCCTCCAGGTCGGTGCCGCGGGCGCGCAGCATTTCGCGCGTGAAGTACACCGTGCCGAACCCGGTTGCTTCCTTGCGCGCGCGGCTACCGCCCCAGTCCAGCCCCTTGCCGGTGAACACGCCGGACTCGTAGCGGTTGGTCATGCGCTTGTACTGGCCGAACAGGTAGCCCACCTCCCGCTGGCCGACACCGATGTCGCCGGCGGGCACATCGGTGTACTCCCCCAGATGACGGTACATCTCCGTCATCAGGCTCTGGCAGAAGCGCATGATCTCGGCATCGGAACGGCCTTTGGGGTCGAAGTCGCTGCCGCCCTTGCCGCCGCCGATGGGCAGCCCCGTGAGGGCGTTCTTGAAGACCTGCTCGAAGCCCAGGAACTTGACGATGCCTAGATATACCGACGGGTGGAAGCGCATGCCCCCTTTGTAGGGCCCCAGAGCACTGTTGAACTGCACCCGGAATGCCCGGTTGATGTGGGTCTCGCCGTTGTCGTCCTGCCAGGGCACGCGGAAGATGATCTGACGCTCCGGCTCGCAGATGCGCTGAATGATCTTGTGCTCGGCGAACTCCGGGTGCTTGACCAGCACCGGCCCCAGAGACTCCAGCACCTCGCGCACGGCCTGATGGAACTCCGCCTCGCCGGGGTTGCGGCGCAGCACGTCCTGGAAGATGGGTTCAAGGGTATCGTCAAGGTTTCGTGTCATGTTGTTGGTCTCGTCTGCTATGGTTCGGAATCCGGTTGCCGCGGTGGCGCGGTCTCCGCATGGCGTGAGCGTACCTCCCGCAGAGTGTCGGGCATACCCTTGACTGCCTTATCGCCGTTTTCAACGGCTATCACCAACGGGTATACTGGATACATGATTAACGACGTACGCCTTCGTCGCGCAGACGCGGCCGGCGGCGCCCCGACGACGAAAGAGGTTCCAGGTAATGGATGAGGTTCAGGAAGCCATCAAGAAGCAGGTGGAAAGCCACCCGGTGATTCTGTTCATGAAGGGAACGCCCCAGTTCCCCCAGTGCGGCTTCTCCATGAAGGCGTCCCAGGCGCTGGCGGGCTGTGAGGCGGAGTTCGCCTACGTGAACGTGCTCGAAGACGAGCGGATCCGTCAGGGCATCAAGGATTTCGGCGACTGGCCCACCATTCCCCAGCTCTACGTCAACGGCGAGCTTGTGGGCGGCTGCGATATCATCCTCGAGATGTATGAGAGCGGCGATCTGGAGAAGCTGGTCCAGGACGCCGGCGCGGCGCGCAGCGACGCCTGAAACGGCCGTCTGTGCGCATCGATCGATTGACGCCCTGGCTCCTTGGTCGGGGCGTTTGTCGTTGCGGTGTGCTATACGGGGGTGTTGAAAACGACTGAGCCCGCCCGCACGTGCTTGGGTAGCGCCCGATAACAACCGCATTCGATTGCGGCGCGGCCATCGCGATCGCGCTGCAGACGTTTTTGCAACCAAGGAGGCAGCACAATGGCTTACGATCTTCCGGATCTCCCTTATGCGCACAATGCGCTTGAGCCGCACATTGATGCCAAGACCATGGAGATCCACCATGGCAAGCACCACAACACCTACGTGACCAAGCTCAATGCGGCCGTCGAGAGCCATCCGGACCTCGCGTCCAAGCCCGTGAACGAGCTGATCAAGCGCATCAAGGACCTGCCGGCAGACATCCAGACGCCGGTGCGTAACAATGGTGGCGGTCACGCCAACCACACCATGTTCTGGCAGATGATGAGCCCGAACGGCGGCGGCGAGCCGTCCGGTGAGCTGGCCGATGCCATCAAGGGCGCCTTCGGCAGCCTGGATGCGTTCAAGGAAGAGTTCGGCAACGCCGCCGTGGGCCGGTTCGGTTCCGGCTGGGCCTGGCTGGTGCTGGACGGCAGCGGCAAGCTGCGCGTCACCTCCACGCCGAACCAGGACAGCCCGCTGATGGAGGACATCGCCGAGGTTCCCGGAACGCCGCTGCTGGGTCTGGACGTGTGGGAGCACGCCTACTACCTCAACTACCAGAACCGTCGGCCGGACTACATCTCGGCGTTCTGGAACGTGGTGAATTGGGACGATGTGGCCAAGCGGTTCGCCGCAGCGAAGTAAGCTACAGTTTGTTCTGACCGAAAACCCCGCTCCGGCGGGGTTTTTTAGTGGGGTGCGTGGCGGAGCGGACGCAGGGGTGTTGGACCTGAAGGTCCAACCTACGCATCATGAAACTCCGCAATGCGGCCCGTAGGGTGGACCTTCAGGCCCACCAGATCCCTCAGCAGACGTAGGGTAGACCTTCAGGTCTACCAGGTCCCTGAGGTCTCCGCGCACCGTCAGTCCTCGAAGCGCACGATCAACGCTTCGGCGTGGGCCACCTGAGCCCAAGGGCCGAGCGCTCCCACGCCGGCCAGGGCCGCCCATCCCCACTCCTGGGTGCAGCGCGGAATGGTGGACATCTGCGCGGTGCGGTGGTCGCGCCAGCGGACATGGACCAGGGCATCCCCGCGGGCGCGCTCCTTGCGGGCCTTCATCTCATCCATGACCCGCACGGCGATCTGCCCGCAGCGCTCCCACAGGTGGCCGCGCCGTGTGACCCGGATCGGCGCCACCTCCTTGTAGGTGCGGTTCCCCGCGCGGTCGGACGCGTAGGCGTCGTAGCGGTCGTACGACACATACGTCGGTACCGTGGAGCAGCCCGCGAGGGCCAGACAGAGCCCGGCCATGACCAGGATTCGAACCATCGTGTTTCCTCCGCTTCAGAGTCCCAGGCCAACGGTCAGAACGTACCGTCGGTCGCTGTCCTGCCCGGCGAACGCCCCCTGTTCCTCGGCGTAGGTCATCAGGCCGATGCGCAGCATCTGCACGCGCAGGTCGACGCCGGCGGTCAGGGCTCGCTGATACAGGCCCGCCCGCAGTGCGAGCGCATGGCGCCGGCGCTCCCAGAGATACCACTGGCCGCCCAGGCGCAGGCGTTTGAGGTGGTCGCTGTCGTCGCCGAGGTCGTGCAGCAGGTCGGCATACTCGGCGCTGAGCTGAATCCGCGCCGTGCCCGAGGCGGGAGGCTCCACGGCGATTCCCGCCGCCACGGACTGCGGAATGCGCCCGGCGCCGCCGAAGTCCAGGTCGCCGACGTTGCGGATCACCGCGCCCACGCGGGGCTGCCAGTGGTACCCGGGCGCCAGGTCGTACTGGATGCCCACATCCATCGCCGACGCATGGCCCGACTGCACGTCGTCACTGATGTCGCCCCCCTCCTCGGTCAGCTCCACCAGCTCCCGGACCGAATACGTCTCCCGGACCCGGCGTTTGCGCAGCGTCTTGACTGCAACGCCGGTGGACCAGCGTCCGGACTGGTGGGCGACACCCAGCACGGGGCCGGACAGCGTGCGTGCGTCCAGGGAGATCAGCCCCTGATCCCCGAAGCCCTGGTGGGTGCGTCCGTCGAACCGGGCGGTGCCCAGCCAAGCCGCACTGACGGCCCACTCCCGGCCCCGCCAACTGATGTTGGGGACCACGTTGCCATCGGCGTGCAGGTTCCGGCCGCGGTAATTGCGAACCAGGTCCGAGAGTTCGGTGCGTTGCTCCTCGGGGGTGTCTTCGTCCAGCGCGGCACGGAAATCCCGGATGAACGACTCCGAGCGACGGGAACTGCCCACCGTCGCCACCAGTGGCAGGGTTTGCCAGCCGGGTTGCATGCCGCCGAGGCCGGCCGGGTTGCTGAACAGGGCGTCCGGGTCGCCGCCGATGGCCACGTCGGTGCCGCCCATGCCCAGGGCGCGCGGGGACTGGTAGACCACCGGGTAGGACTGGTTCAGCGCCACGGCAGGGACAGAAAAGCAGCACGCTATCAGGCCAGTGAGCAGGCGCCACCTCATCGCCGCAGATACTCCTGTAGCGCTGATTTGGTGATTTCCAGTACGCCGTCCGTATCCTCGGGGCAGGCGTTGGCCGTACCGGCCAACGGTTCGCAGATCTCCTCGCGAATGCCGTTCAGGGTTGCCAGCGCCTGCTCGCGCTCGCGTTCGGACGACACGCCGATCAGGTGCTCTGCGGTGAGGTTGAGCGTGTCCAGGGTCGTATCCTGGACGGTGATGGCACCGAAGCGTTGGGCGCGCGGCACCGGGCAGGGCCAGCAGCCGGCGTCCGGGTCGGGCCCGGTGCACCCGCGGGTCGTCTCCACCTCGCAGAAGCCGTCCATGATGGCCACGGAGGTGTCTGGCGCCTCCTCCTGGATCAGCCGCAGGCCCTCGCGCGACGACCGGCCCTGGCAGGCGTCTCCGGGAGCGACCGAGACGCGGATGGGCTGCAGATTGGCGAACAAGGCACCGGACTCCAGGAACGTCAGTTCCGGGTGGGCCGCCAGCGTTTCCCAGGTGACTGCGCCTGTCGCCTGGCCGTCATGGGTTCCCGCTGCCTGGCAGGTGCCGCTGCCCTGATCCAGATCGTCGCGCACCTGGATGGCGCACGCCGTGATCTCGGCGTCGTCGGGGATGCCGCTGGCACTGCGGTCGTTGTCGCAGGTCAGCCGGCTGCGGTCCAGCCAGACGTCCAGCTGATCCCCGAGCAGCAGCACCACCGAGCGCACGAACCGAGCGTACGCCACCAGCCCGCTGATGAAACAGGCGTCCTGCTGCAGATCGCTCAGCAGAGGCCGGTTCTGGCGCCGGCACGCCTCATTCAGGCCATCGGGAAACGCGTTCACCATGCGCTGATGGGATTCCGTGGAGAGATCGAGGAAGCGCAGGCCGCGTCGTTCGGTGCCCAGCCCGCGCAGTGCGCGCAGGACCTCCAGGGCCTTGTCCTGATCCTCCTGGGGTCGGTCCGCACCGATGACGATGTTGACGATGTCCACGAGATCGTAACCGGCGAGCCCGATATAGGCGGCGGCGCGGTTCAGATCCCGCTCCTGGGGCGACATGGCCGCCTGACAGGCGCGGCTGTCCACGCGGTCCAGTACGCGCTGGTAGCGGCCGTCATCCAGATCCTGGGTGACGGCGTAACGGCAGCTCTCGGGGCTGTGGGAATCGGTAAGGCAGCCGCCAAGCAGCATGGTGGCTGCGGCAATCATCAGGAACGGAAGTCGGGGAAAAGCAGCGGCCACGGGTCGGTGCGGCTCCCATATCAGTGACGGGCGAGCGGGCCGCCGGTCTTTTGCCCTCAGGGAGACATTCCCGGCCGGCGGCTGTCAAGCCACCGGCCCGATTCAACCGTGGCCGTTGGGGATGCCGATGTGGTTGTCCCAGAGGTTGACGATTTCGCAGAAGAGATCGGCGGTTTTCTCCGCATCGTAGACCGCCGAGTGCGCTTCCTTGCCGTCCCAGCCCATGCCGGCGGTCTTCAGCGCCTTGGCGAGGACGGTCTGGCCGAATGCCAGACCGGCCAGGGTCGCGGTATCGAAGCTGCCGAACGGGTGGAACGGGTTGCGCCGGATACCGGAGCGTTCCACGGCGGCGTTGAGGAAATTGAGGTCGAACGTGGCATTGTGGCCCACCAGAATGGCGCGGGTGCAGCCCGTGTCGCGGATTTCCTGGCGGATCGGCTTGAAGACCCGGCCCAGAGCGTCCTGCTCGCCGTAGGCGATGCGCAGGGGATGATCCGGGTCGATGCCGTTGATCTCCAGGGATTTGGGGTCGATGTTGGCGCCCTCGAACGGCCGCACGTGCAGCGCGTGGGTCTCGGCCCGGTGGATCTGGCCCTGGTCATCTATGCGCAGAATGACCGCGGCGATCTGCAGCAGGGCGTCGGTCTGCGCGTTCAGGCCGCCGGTCTCCACGTCCACCACCACCGGCAGAAAGCTTCGGAAGCGCTGGGCGATGGCGGTGCCGGGGGCATTGGCGATTTCGTTGTCGGACATTGGGTCGTTTCCCGGGCGGTGATCGTCGTAAGAGGAGAGTGTGGTGTCAGCTCAGGCGCCAGGGTAGCGTCTCGCCGGCGCGCAGGGGCGCGACCCGGTGCTCGCCGAAGGCGTAGTGCTCCGGCAGCGTCCAGGAGTCACGGGAGAGCGTGATGGTCTCCGTGTTGCGCGGCAGGCGATAGAAATCGGGGCCGAAGTGGCTGGCAAAGCCTTCCAGTCGGTTCAGCTTGCCGGCGGCGTCGAAGGCCATGGCGTACAGTTCGATGGCCGCCGGTGCCGTGAAGCAGCCCGCGCAGCCGCAGGCGGCTTCCTTGTCGTGCAGGGCGTGGGGCGCGCTGTCGGTGCCGAGGAAAAACTTCGGGTTGCCGGAGGTGGCCGCGTCCACCAGCGCCTCGCGGTCGCGCTCGCGCTTGAGGATCGGCAGGCAGTAGTAATGCGGCCGGATGCCGCCCACCAGCATGTGGTTGCGGTTGAACAGCAGGTGGTGGCAGGTGATGGTCGCCGCCACCGTGTCCGGTGCCTCCCGCACGAACTCCGCCGCTTCCCGGGTGGTGATGTGTTCACATACCACGCGCAGGGTCGGGTGCCGGGCCAGCAGCGGCGCCAGACGCTCTTCCAGGAACCGGGCTTCGCGATCGAAGATGTCCACGTTGTCGGTGGTCACCTCGCCGTGAACGAGCAGCGGCAGATCCGCCTCGGCCATGGCGGCGAGCGTGTCGTCGCAGCGTGCAAGGTCGGTGACGCCCGCGTCGGAGTTGGTGGTCGCCCCGGCGGGGTAGAGCTTCACCGCGTGGACGATGCCGCTGGCCGCCGCCCGCCGGATCTCGGCCGGCGGGGTATTATCCGTGAGATACAGGGTCATCAGCGGCTCGAACCCCGACCCGGGCGGTGTGGCCGCCAGAATGCGTTCACGGTAGGCCTGGGCCTGGGCCACGGTGGTCACCGGCGGTTTCAGGTTCGGCATGATGATCGCGCGGCCGAAACGCTGTGCGGAGAACGGCACCACGTGCTCGAGCACGTCGCCGTCGCGCACGTGCAGGTGCCAGTCGTCGGGGCGGGTGATGGTAATGCGGTTCATGTCTGCAGTTCGGCCTTGCGGAAACAGCCGTCAAGTATAACGCGCCGGGCGATCCCCGTCGTGGGGCGGTTTGTCATATCGGGGCTGAAGCCCCTCCCACGGTGATGGGGACAATTGTGGGAGGAGCCTCAGCCCCGACCGGCTCACTCCATTGGCTGCAGGTGTTCCCGATACAGCCGCCCGTTCTCCACGTAGTGCTCGGCGCCGTGGGCCAGGGCCTCCATCTGCTCCTCGGTAAGCTGTTTCACCACCTTGCCGGGGGAGCCCATGACCACGGAGCCATCCGGAATCTCCTTGCCCTCCGGGATCAGCGCATTTGCGCCGATCAGGCAGTTCCGGCCGATTCTGGCATTGTTCAGCACCACCGCGTTGATGCCGATGAGGCTGCCGTCGCCGATGGTGCAGCCGTGCAGCATCACCTTGTGTCCGACGGTTACGTTACGCCCGATCTCCAGCACGATGCCCGGGTCTGTATGCAGCACACTGCCGTCCTGGATGTTGCTGTTGTCACCGATGATGATGCGGTCGGTGTCGCCACGGATCACGGCGTTGAACCAGATGCTCACGTCATGGCCGATGTCCACGTCACCGATTACCGTGGCGTTGTCGGCAACAAAGCACTCACCGCGCCGGGTGACTTTTCGATCCTGCAGCTGGTAGAGCATGGGCGTCTCCTCGCGTATGGTCCTGTTCCAGTTCATTGATCCCAAATAGAGGGCCACATCATGGCACGGGAAGACTTTCGTTTGCTGCACACGGAGCGCGTTCGCTGGGGGGAGGCGGACATGCAGGGCGTGGTATTCAACGCCCACTACCTGACTTACATCGACGTGGGTGTCACTGAGTACTTCCGCGCCCTGAACGAGGCCGCAGGTGGGAGCGGTGAAGGGTTCGACGGCAACCTCCCCGTGGGCGGCGGCGATTTCTTTCTGGCCCGGACCGAGCTGGACTACCACGCGCCGGCGGAGTTCGACGATCTGCTGGAGATCGGCCTGCGGATCAGCCGTTTCGGTCGCACCAGCGTGGAGTGGGTCGGTGAAATCCACCGGGGCGGCGACCACCTGATGACCGCCCGGATGGTGTACGTGCACGCGGACGTGGAGACCAAGTCGAGCAAACCGCTGCCCGACGCCTTCAAACAGGTGGTGGCCGCGTTCGAGCGTGTAGCACCAGAGGGCGCGGAGGGTGGACCTTCAGGTCCACCAGCCGAGACCCGGCCTTAGACCCGGGGCGCCGATCGGGTGATCCGGTCACGGACACGCTGTGAATACGTCCCTGTACGCTTGCACTGGCCATCCATGGCCAGTGACAGTCCGTGACCGGATCACCCGACCGGCGCCGCGACGCAACAACTCAATCGAAAACGATCACGCCCCGCGCGTTGCGCCCCGCCTCCATGTCGGCGAACGCCTTCGGCGCCTCGTCGATGGAGTAGGTCTGGGTGACCAGCTCATCCAGCAGCAACTGGCCGCTGGCGTACAGACCGAACAGCTTCGGGAAGTCGTAGCGCGGACGCGCCGAGCCGAACCAGCTCCCGCGGATGCCCTTTTCCTGGGCCGGCAGGGAGAGGGTGTTCACCGAGGTCATGTCGCTCTGCGGGGCGACGCCCACGATGATGACCGTGCCGCCCTTGCCGAGGCAGTTGTAGGCCTGCTGGGCCACCGCGCCGCGGCCGACGCACTCGAAGGCGTAATCCGCGCCGCCGCCGGTGAGCTTGCGCACCGCCTTGTGCACCTTGTCGTCCGCGACCACCACATCGGTGGCGCCGAAACGCTTTGCCGTCTCCAGCTTCTCCTCGGACATGTCCACGGCGACGATCTGCCGCGCCCCGGCGATGCGGCAGCCCTGGATGGTGTTCAGCCCCACGCCGCCGGCGCCGAAGACCACGGCGGTGCTGCCCGGCTCCAGCTGCGCCGTGTTGAATACTGCGCCGACGCCCGTCATCACGGCGCAGCCCACCAGTGCGGCGCGATCCATGGGGACGTCATCGGTGACGGGCACCACGTTGTTCACGTGCAGAGTGGCGTACTCGGCCATGACCCCGCAGCCGGAGAAGATGCTGAGATCGTTGCCGTCGGCATCCCGCGTGCGCACCGTCCCGTCGGGCAGGGTCGTCAGGGCGGTGTTGACGGTGTCGCAGAGCACCGGGCGGCCGGCGTTGCAGTAGCGGCAGGTGCCGCACATGCTCACGAACGACGTGATCACCCGGTCGCCAATGCTGAAGTCCGTGACGCCGTCACCCAGCGCGACCACTTCGCCGGCCCCCTCGTGGCCCAGCACCAGCGGCGGCGGAAACGCGATCACGCCGGTGGCGGCGGACAGGTCGCTGTGACAGACGCCGCAGGCGTGCAGCCGGATCATCACTTCGTTGCGGCGGGGCGCCTCCACCTGGATGGTTTCAACGCCGATGGGGGTGTTCCAGTCGCGGCAGACGGCAGCGCGGGCAGTCTGGGTCATGAGTCAGTTCTCCGTTGTGTATCATTTTCCGGAAGTGTAACAGCCTTTGGCCGCGCCCTGCATGCTGCGGCTTGCACTTGCTGTCGACAGGCCGGATCATTACGGGCCTTGGATCAAGACCCACGGGAGCCCCTGTAATGAGCAAGGTCAACAAAGTTGTGCTCGCCTACTCCGGCGGGCTGGATACTTCAGTGATTCTGGAGTGGCTGAAGGATACCTACAACTGTGAGGTGGTGACGTTCACCGCCGACCTGGGGCAGGGCGAAGAGCTGGAGCCGGCCCGCCAGAAGGCCCAGCAGTTCGGCGTGAAGGAGATCTACATCGACGATCTGCGCGAGGAATTTGCCCGCGATTTCGTCTTCCCCATGTTCCGCGCCAACGCCATCTACGAGGGCGAGTACCTGCTCGGCACCTCCATTGCCCGGCCACTGATCGCCAAGCGCCAGGTGGAGATCGCCCGCGAGACCGGCGCCGACGCCGTGGCCCACGGCGCCACCGGCAAGGGCAATGACCAGGTGCGCTTCGAGCTGGGTTACTACGGCCTGGAGCCGGGCATCAAGGTAATCGCCCCCTGGCGCGAGTGGGACCTGCTCTCCCGCGAGAAGCTGCTGGCCTACGCCGAGGAGAAGGGCATTCCCATCGAGGGCAAGCAGGAGGGCGGTTCGCCGTACTCCATGGACGCCAACATGCTGCACATCTCCTACGAGGGTGGCGTTCTCGAGGATCCCTGGGCCGAGGCCGAGGAGTCCATGTGGAAGTGGTCCGTGGCGCCGGAAGACGCGCCGGACAAGCCGCAGTACGTGGAACTCACCTTCGAGCGCGGTGACTGCACCGCCATCGATGGCCAGACCATGAG
Source organism: Aquisalimonas sp. (assembly GCA_007126095.1). Classification (GTDB taxonomy): domain Bacteria; phylum Pseudomonadota; class Gammaproteobacteria; order Nitrococcales; family Aquisalimonadaceae; genus Aquisalimonas. Next base: position 13,083 of record SLBZ01000062.1, on the reverse strand, counting down.
CCCGGCCGGCATCCTGTCGAAGCTCAACGAACTGGGCGCCGCCCACGGCATCGGTCGGCTGGATATCGTCGAGAACCGCTACGTGGGCATGAAATCCCGCGGCTGTTACGAGACCCCCGGTGGCACCATTCTGCTGAAGGCGCACCGCGGCATCGAATCCATCACCCTGGACCGAGAGGCCGCGCACCTGAAAGACGAGCTCATGCCCCGCTATGCCAAGCTCATCTACAACGGCTACTGGTTCAGCCCAGAGCGCGAGGCGCTGCAGGCGGCCATCGACCACACCCAGCAGGTGGTCAACGGCGTGGTGCGCGTGAAGCTCTACAAGGGCGGCGTGTCCGTGGTGGGGCGCAAGTCCGACACCAACAGTCTGTTCGACGAGCGCATCGCCACCTTCGAGGACGATGCCGGCGCTTACGATCAGAAGGACGCCGAAGGCTTCATCAAACTGAATGCGCTGCGGCTGAAGCTGCAGTCGCGCAACCGGTCGTGACGGCTGCGTCCGCCCCGGCGTGACAGCAGGGGCGGACATCCAGCCCTGAAGGTCGTGCTTGCCACGGGGTGGCCATAAAGGATACAACCGTCACACCACTGGGCTGGTCCGCGACGGCCAGAACCCCCATAACGACAACGACAGAGGGAGGCTTTCTGCGCCGCTGGCGGGCTGAGCGTCCACCACGTGGAGTCACACCCAACCGGTGCAGGGATCCAGTATGACGGCATCCCCGGAAGCAACCCAAGGGACCACCGCCGAATCGCCCTGGTACAGTCCGACGGCAACCCGGGAACCGGGCGCCGAGCTTCTGCAGCGCATCCGCCGTTTCCACCAGGTCGGCCATCGCGGTGTTCTGGTCACCCTGGTTGTGGCTACGGCCATGGCGCCAGCCTTTTACGGTGCCGTGCCGCATCACTGGTTGCTGGCCTGGCTCGGTGCCGTTTGGGTCATCGGTGCCCTGCGGCTGCTGGTCTTCGCCGTGGTGCGGCGTCGGGTCCACGGGGCTGGGGCCCTGCGGTTCTGGGCCCGGGTGAGCGTGGTCGGCAGCGGGTTGCAGGGGCTGGCGTGGGCGCCATTGCTGCTTTTCATCGGGGCCGGTGACGGGTCGCTGCCGCTGGCGCTGCTGGCGGGGCTGGTGCTCGGTCTCTTTGTTACCGGTATCGTCTCGCTCGTCGGCCTGTATCCCCCGGTGTACTGGGCTTACGTGGTTCCCATTGTGGTGGCCGTGAGCGCCTGGCTGATTTGGCATCCGGATGGTCACCCCGCCATGATCGCGGCCCTCGGGCTCGCCGCGACATTCATGCTGCTGAGCGCGGTGGAGAGCAGCCGCCATCTTCGTCGAAGCGTCAGCCGGCGTCACGAGACACAGCACCTGGCCGAAGGGCTGGGGGCTGAGAAACGGCGCTTCCAGTACACCCTCGCGTCCATCGGTGATGCCGTGATTACCACTGACGGCGGGGGCGCCATCGACTACATGAACGCCGCCGCCGAGTCGCTCACCGGCTGGTCGTCCTGTGAGGCGGCCGGCCGGCGCCTGCAGGATGTGGTGGCATTGACGGATGAATCCCCAGGGCATTCACTGGATGTGCTCGTGGAGACATGCCTCGCGCGCGGCACGCCAGTGCACCGGTCCGGTGACGCCTATCTCCATGCGGGCCGCCGCGGTGACGAACGGGTGGTCCAGGTGGGTGTCTCCCCCATCCAGGAAGAGCCGGGTGAAACCCGCGGGCTGGTGGCCGTCATCCGCGACGTCACGGAACTGCGGGGCATGGCGCGCCAGGTCCGCCACCAGAAACGGTTCGACAGCCTGACCGGACTGCCGAACCGTGGTGAATTCGAAACGCACCTGGACGCGGAGCTCAATCGCCGGAGCAGCGGGGTGCCAGTGGTGTGCTGGTTTGATCTGGACCGCTTCAAGCTTGTGAACGACTCCTGCGGGCACAGCGCCGGCGATGAGCTGCTTCGGCAAGTGGCGGAACAGATGGTGGCGTTCCTGCGCCAGGGTGACCTGCTGGCCAGGGTGGGTAGTGACGAGTTCGCCGTGCTGCTGCGGGATACTTCCCTGGATGAGGCCACCGCCCTGGCAGGGGCGATCCGTGATCACATCGCCGGTTTCCGCTTTGCCTGGGGCGGTCGCATCTTCAATCCCGGTGCCAGCGCGGGGGTCGTGCCGGCCGCTCGCGGCGAGCCGGCCGGCACGCTGCTCGCCGCCGCCGATGCCGCCTGCTATGTCGCCAAGGAGCAGGGGCCAAATCAGCTCCATATCGCCTATCCGGACGATGTGGCGCTGGCGACTCGGAATAGCCAGGTGGAGTGGGCCACCCGGGTCCAGGCCGCGTTGGACGACAGCCGGTTCTGTCTGCGCTTCCAGCGCCTACTGGCCCTGCAGCCGGACCTGCCGGAGAAGGTCGAGCTGCTGGTCAGCATGGTGGATGAAGAGGGCGGCATCGTGAGCCCGGGCCAGTTCCTGCCCGCTGCCGAGCTGTTCGGCATGATGCCGGCGCTGGACCGCCGCGTCGTGGCGCTTGCTGTGGACGTGATCAATGATCCGCCGCCCGCTCTGCGGAACGTGGACCAGTTCGCCATCAATCTTTCCGGACAATCCCTGAACGACCCGACGTTTCTCGGCTTCGTTCTGGAAACGTTGCGGGAGACCGGGGTGGACGCCTCGCGGGTGTGCTTCGAGATCACCGAGACCGCCGTGATCAGCAACCTGGCGCGGGCCCAGGAGTTCATCGCCGCGCTCGCCGAGCACGGTTGTCGCTTCTCCCTGGACGACTTTGGCAGCGGGCTGTCCTCGTTCGGCTACCTGCGCGCCCTGAAAGCAGATTACCTGAAGGTGGACGGGCAGTTCGTGCGTGACCTGGCCAGCGACTCCGTGGATCAGAGCATGGTCCGCTGCATCAACCAGGTGGGGCACACCATCGGTATGCTCACCGTGGCCGAGTTCGTGGAGTCGGAGCAGGTGCTTGAGCAGGTGCGTGCGCTCGGTGTTGATTATGCGCAGGGGTACGCAGTTCATCGCCCCGAGTTTTTGTAACCTCCGCGACACGATCTTGCATGTTGCGTTAGCATCACCGCACCCACGGATTGGCGGAGAGGCGTGATGTGGGTGATGGAGCGGGGGATGTTCATGTTTCAGAGCCTTAAGGCCCGGTTTTCCGCACGCAGCGATCATCAGGACGACCGCCTCAATACCTGCGACGACCTGCCCAGGCTCGACCGGCTGCGGCGATATGCCCGGGATCGGACCGTACGCCAGCGCGCCGATGCGCGCTACCGCGCGCTATTGGTAGGCGGCAATGCCAGCCTGCGGCTGGAGACGCGCGTGGCGGCGGTGCGGGACTGCACCGACACGGCCGTGCTCGCCTACGTGGCGCGCAGCGCCCGCGAGGAATGCCTGCGCCGGGAGGCGGTGGAGCGCCTGGGCAGTGACCGCGTGCTGATGGAAGTCGCCCTCAATGATTCGGTGGTCCGCCTGCGTCGCCGAGCCGTGGCGCTCATGAACGACCCGGTGCTGCTGGAGGACGTGGTCAGCCGGTGCCAGACGGGTGAGCGGCGGATTGCCCGAGATGCGGCGCAGCGCCTCCGTGAACTCGCCGACTGCGCCTGAAGGAGACAAGCCAGTGGCACGAAGGCTCCGAGTGGTGCGTCGATCTCTGGCAAGCGTCATCTGGGGGGTGATCTTCAGCGTGCCCGCCGCGCGCCGGTATTTCGGCCGGCGCTTCTTCAACTCCATTCCCCACAGTCGGCGCATGGGTCTGCGGGTCACGCGCGTCGGAAGGCGATCGTTCACCGCCGGGGTCGGATACCGTGACGAACTCGTGGGCAATCCGTACAACGGGCATCTGCACGGTGGCGTGCTCACGACCCTGATCGATCAGACCAGCGGCGCTGCAGCCTTCTTCAGCCGTTCCCCGCCGCAGCTTGTGGCAACCCTGGACCTCCGCATCGACCACCTGCGCCCGGCAGCGGCGGGCAAGGACGTGGAGGCGCGCGCGGAGTGTTACCACGTCACTCGGCACATTGCGTTCGTGCGGTGTGTTGCCTACGACGATGATCCGGATGACCCGGTCGCCACGAGCGTGAGCGCGTTCATGCGCAACGGCCCGGTGCCCCTGGGGCGCAGCTTCCGGCGGTGAATGTCGGGAATGGATGGTGGACCTGAAGGTCCACCCTACGTCCGACGACGCCTTGTGCTGGAGGGTTGGTGACGGTGGACGTAAACGTCGACCCTACGCGCCCATCACGGTCGGCACGCGTAGGGTGGATGTTTACGCCCACCATCACCCATCCCGAACTACATGTTCGGGTAATTCGGCCCGTCACCGCCCTGCGGCACCACCCAGTGGATGTTCTGGGTCGGATCCTTGATGTCGCAGGTCTTGCAGTGCACGCAGTTCTGCGCGTTGATCTGCAGCCGCGGGTTGGAGCCGTCGTCGTCCCGGACGATCTCGTAAACGCCGGCGGGGCAGTAGCGCTGCTCCGGTGCGTCGTAGGTCTCGAGGTTGATCTCCACCGGCACGCTCTGGTCCTTGAGAGTCAGGTGGGCCGGCTGGTCCTCTTCGTGGTTGGTGTTGGAGATGAACACCGACGAGAGCTTGTCGAAGGTCAGCTTGCCGTCCGGCTTCGGGTACTCGATGGGCCGGAACTCCGTCTTCGGCCGAATCTGCTCGTGATCGGCGTGGTTCGGCAGGGTCCACGGCGCCTTGCCCCGGAACAGATAGGTGTCGATGGCGGAGTAAGCCATGCCGCCCCACAGGCCCCACTTGGCCATGGCCGGGCGGATGTTGCGCACGCGGTAGAGTTCGTCCCAGATCCAAGAGGCTTTCAGGCCGTCCAGGTAGCCGGTGACCTCAAGCCCCGGTTCGTCCTTTTCCTGCAACGCCTTGAACGCCGCCTCGGCGGCCACCATGCCGGACTTCATGGCATTGTGGGTGCCCTTGATCTTGGGCACGTTCAGGAAACCGGCGGAGTCACCGATCAGCACGCCGCCGGGGAAGTGCACCTTCGGCATGGACTGGAAACCGCCTTCCACCAGGGCGCGGGCGCCGTAGGACACGCGCCGGCCACCTTCCAGGTACTTGCGGAACGCCGGGTGGGTCTTCAGCCGCTGCATCTCGTCGAAGGGCGAGAGGTAGGGGTTCTTGTAGTCCAGGCCGATGACGTAGCCGATGGAGACCAGGTTATCCTCCAGGTGGTACATCCAGGCGCCGCCGTAGGTCTTGCTGTCCACGGGCCAGCCGACGGAGTGCACCACCTTGCCCTGCTCATGCTGCTCCGCCGGAATCTCCCACAGTTCCTTGATGCCGATGCCGTAGGTCTGCGGGTCGGAATCCTTGTTCAGCTCGAAGCGGCCGATCACTTCCTTGCTGGCGGAGCCACGGCAGCCCTCGGCGAAGAAGGTCTGTTTGGCGTGCAGCTCGACGCCAGGCTCGTAGTTGGGGCCCGGGGTGCCGTCGGCCTGTATGCCCATGTCGCCCGTGGCCACGCCCTTGACCGAGCAGTCCTCGTTGTAGAGCACTTCGGCGGCGGCGAAGCCGGGGTAGATTTCAGCGCCCGCGCCTTCGGCCTGCTCGGCGAGCCAGCGGCAGACATTGCCCAGGCTGACGATGTAGTTGCCGTGGTTGTGCATCTGCGGCGGTGTGGGCAGCTTGTACGACTTACTCTCGGTGAGGAGCAGGAAGCTGTCGTCGCCGGCCGGCGTGTTCAGCGGCGCGCCCTTGTCCTTCCAGTCGGGGATCAGTTCGTTCAGCGCGCGCGGTTCGATCACAGCACCGGAGAGGATGTGCGCACCCACTTCCGAGCCCTTTTCCACGACGCACACGGCGAAGTCGTCCTTGCCGGCCTCTTCGGCCAGCTGCCGCAGCCGGATCGCCGCGGACAGTCCCGCGGGCCCGGCGCCGACGATCAGGACGTCGAATTCCATGCTTTCGCGTTCTACGGCCTCGTGCTCTGCCATTCTAATGCCTCCTGGTGTCATGAGACGCCCGGGCGCACCAGTGGTGGCCCGGGCACCTCACGCGCCCGGTCGTCGCCGGGCCGTGTGTTATTCGCCGGTGAACGCCTGAATGCCGGTGATCGACCGGCCCAGGATGAGGGCGTGGACGTCGTGGGTGCCCTCGTAGGTGTTCACCGCTTCCAGATTCATCACGTGACGGATCACATGGTACTCATCGGAGATGCCATTGCCACCGTGCATGTCCCGGGCGGTGCGCGCAATGTCCAGCGCCTTGCCGCAGTTGTTGCGCTTGAGCAGGGAGATCATCTCCGGCGCCCAGTTGCCCGAGTCCATGAGGCGGCCGAGCTGCAGGGAGCCCTGCAGGCCGATGGTGACCTCGGTGAGCATGTCCGCCAGCTTCTTCTGGATGAGCTGGGTGGCGGCCAGCGGCCGACCGAACTGCTTGCGGTCGAGGGTGTACTGACGGGCCTGATGCATGCAGAACTCCGCCGCACCCATGGCACCCCAGCTGATGCCGTAGCGGGCCTTGTTCAGGCAGCCGAACGGCCCCTTGAGTCCTTCCACGTTGGGCAGCAGGTTCTCCTCCGGCACGAACACCTCGTCCATGACGATCTGGCCCGTGATGGAGGCGCGCAGGGAGAACTTGCCTTCCAGCTTGGGCGCGGACAGGCCGGTCATGCCCTTTTCGAGAATGAAGCCGCGGATCTTGCCGTCGAGCTTCGCCCACACGACGAAGACGTCGGCGATGGGGGAGTTGGTGATCCAGGTCTTGGAGCCGGAGAGCTTGTAGCCGCCGTCGACCGCCTTGGCGTGGGTTTTCATGCCGCCCGGGTCGGAGCCGGCGTCCGGCTCGGTGAGGCCGAAGCAGCCCACCCATTCGCCGGTGGCCAGCTTCGGCAGATACTTCTTCCGCTGTTCCTCGCTGCCGTAGCTGTAGATCGGGTGCATCACCAGCGACGACTGCACGCTCATGGCGGAACGGTAGCCGGAGTCAACCCGTTCCACTTCCCGGGCGATCAGGCCATAGCTCACGTGATTGACGCCGGCACCGCCGTACTCTTCCGGGATGGTGGGGCCGAGAAAGCCCAACTCGCCCATTTCGGTCATGATCTCGCGGTCGAAGCGCTCGTGCCGATTGGCCTCGAGCACCCGCGGGAACAGCTGTTCCTGACAGTAGTCGTGGGCCGAGTCACGCACCATGCGCTCTTCATCGGCAAGCTGGCCGTCGAGAAGCAGCGCGTCGTTCCAGTGGAATCGGTTGGTCATGGAGAATCTCCGCAGTCGATGGTCGAGCGGCCCGCAGCGGCATCATCGCCGGCGGGCCGGATTGTTGTTCAATGCGCCGCGTTCATCCGTCGACGCGTTCCACGATGGCGGCAACTCCCTGCCCCACACCAATGCACATGGTAACCAGTGCATAACGCCCCTGGATGGCCTCCAGCTGCCGGATGGCGGTCAGCAACAGGCGCGCTCCGGAGCAGCCCAGCGGGTGGCCAATGGCGATGGCGCCCCCGTTGGGATTGAGCCGGGGATCGTCGTCGGCGATCCCGAGCAGCTGCGTGCAGCCGAGCACCTGCGAGGCGAATGCCTCGTTGAGCTCGATCACGTCCAGATCGTCCAGGCCAATGCCGGCGCGCTCCAGCGCCTTGCGCGATGCGGGCACGGGGCCGAGCCCCATGGTGCGCGGCTCCACGCCGGCTACGGCGCCCGAGAGAATGCGGGCGCGGGGTTTCACTCCGGCCTGCTCGCCGGCGGCCCGATTGCCGATCAGCATGGCGGCGGCGCCGTCGTTGATCCCGGAGGCGTTACCGGCGGTGACCACGCCGCCCTCGAACAGTGTGGGCAATTTTGCCAGCTTTTCGGCGGTGCTGCCCGCGCGCGGGTGCTCGTCCTCGGCGACGGTTACCGGCGGCGTCTTGCGCCCGGTGGGCACATCGACCGGCAGAAGCTCCTGCTCGTAGAAGCCGGCCTCCTTCGCGCGCGCGTACTTTTCCTGGGACCAGGCCGCGAATGCATCGGCCCGCTCCCGGGTGATGTCCAGGTCGGCGGCCACGTTGTCGGCCGTCTCCGGCATGGTGTCACCGCCGAACTGCTTGAGGATCTTCGGGTTCGGGAAGCGGGCGCCGATGGTGGAGTCGAACACCTTCATGTCGCGGCTGTAAGCCGTCTCTGCCTTGGCCATGACGAACGGTGCCCGGCTCATGCTCTCGGAGCCGCCGGCGATGAACAGCTGCCCTTCGCCGGCGCTGGCGGCGCGGGCGGCGTCCAGGGAAGCAGCCAGGCCCGAACCGCACAGGCGGTTCACCGTCTGCCCGGCCACTTCGATGGGCAGCCCGGCCAGCAGCCCTGCGTGGCGGGCCAGGTTGCGGGCGTCTTCCCCGGCCTGGTTGGTGCAACCGGCGACCACGTCCTCGATAATGGCAGGATCGAAGCTGTTCCGCTCCACCACGTGGCGGATGCAGTGGGCTAGGAGGTCGTCCGGCCGCACCGGGGCCAGGGCGCCGGCATGGCGGCCGATCGGTGTGCGGATACCGTCGTAGACGTAGGCGTCGAGCATGTCGTTCTCCTGCCCGCCAGGGGGCGTTTGTCAGGTGATTTCGCTAGGCGAAATTCTGTTTCAAAAACTTGACCAAGAGAATAGTTCGTGCCAGATTTCAATGCAAATTCCCGGGCCGCGCGTCCCGCCTCCCGCATGTCGTAAAGAGGATAACCCCATGATCAGAGATCAGGAGACGTTGAATTCGCTCCTTGATACCGTCGGCCGCTTTGTTCGCGAGCGGCTGGTGCCCCGTGAGCAGGAGGTGGCTGAGAACGATCGCATCCCCGACGAGATCGTCCAGGAGATGAAGGAGCTCGGCCTGTTCGGGCTGTCCATCCCCGAAGAGCATGGCGGTCTCGGCCTGACCATGGAAGAAGAGGCACTGGTGGCCTTCGAGCTCGGCCATACCTCGCCCGCGTTCCGCTCCATCATGGGCACCAACAACGGCATCGGCTCCCAGGGCATCATCATGGATGGCACCGACGAGCAGAAGGAGCGGTACCTGCCGCGCATGGCCACCGGCGAGATCATCGGCTCGTTCGCACTGACCGAGCCGGACGTGGGCTCCGACGCGGGCTCAGTGAAGACTTCCGCGGTGCGTGACGGCGATGAGTACATCATCAACGGCACCAAGCGCTACATCACCAACGCGCCGTATGCCAGCGTGTTCACGCTCATGGCGCGCACCAACCCGGACGAAAAGGGCGCCGCGGGCGTCTCCGCCTTCCTGGTGGATGCCAATACGCCCGGCATCTCCCTGGGTAAGCCGGACAAGAAGATGGGCCAGAGCGGCTCGCACACCTGCGACGTCATCTTCGAGGACGCCCGCGTGCCGGCCAGCGCTCTGATCGGGGGCAAGGAAGGGCAGGGCTTCAAGACCGCCATGAAGGTGCTCGACCGGGGGCGGCTGCACATCTCCGCCGTGTGTGTCGGAGTGGCCGAGCGGCTGATCGACGAGGCGCTGCGCTTCGCCACCGAGCGCAAGCAGTTCGGCAAGCACCTCTCCGAGCACCAGCTCATCCAGGCCATGCTGGCCGACAGCAAGGCCGAAGCCTTTGCCGGGCGCTCCATGGTCATGGAGGCCGCGCGCAAGAAGGACAACGGCGAGCGGGTCAGCACCGAGGCGTCCTGTTGCAAGCTATTCTGCGCCGAGATGGTGGGCCGCGTGGCTGACCGCGCCGTGCAGATCCACGGTGGCGCCGGCTATATCTCCGAGTACCCGGTGGAGCGCTTCTACCGCGACGTGCGGCTGTTCCGCCTGTACGAAGGCACGAGCCAGATCCAGCAGATCGTCATCGCCCGCAACATGGCGAAGGAACTCCAGGAGTGACCACCGGCGACATGCCCCGTAGGAGCGACGTCAGTCGCGATGCACCGGAGCCATCATTAACATGACCCAACGACACATGCCCGACGAACAGGTCCGCGGCCGCTGGGCCAGCGAGATACTCGCTGACCTGCCGCAGCGGATCAGCCACCGCCCGCTGGCCTGGGCGCGGGAGACCCCCGACGCCCTGGCCGTGGTGGATGGCAATACCGCCTGGACCTACGCCGACCTGGCCGCCGCCGTGGACGAAGCCCGCGAGCATCTGAGCGGCGCGGGCGTGCGCGCCGGCGACCGCATCATGGTGCTCAACGAGAACTGCCGGGCGCTGGTGGCGTTCATCCTCGCCGCCAGCGAAATGGACGTCTGGTGCGCCGTGGTGAGTGCGCGGCTGTCGCCCCAGGAGATCGAGACCATTGCCGGGAGCTGTCTGCCCCGGAGGCTGGTATTCACCACCGAGGGCTCCCCCGATGCCGCGGGCGCGCTCGCCGATCGCTACGAGGCCACCCGCGTTGACTCGCCCCGTCTGGGCGAATTCGCCCTGAGCCCGCTGCGCGAGGCTGAGCCGGAGCCGGTGGAGGCCGACGGCGCCGGCCAGGTGGCAACACTCATCTACACCTCGGGCACCACCGGCACACCCAAGGGCGTGATGCTCACCCACCGCAACATGCTCACCGTCGCCGCGCTCTCCGGCGGCCTGCGCGGCCTCGCGCAGGACGACCGCGTCTACGGTGTGCTGCCTGTCTCCCACGTCTTCGGCCTCTCGAGCATGTTTCTCGGCACCCTGTTCGCCGGCGGGACCCTGCAGCTGAGTGCGCGGTTCGACCCGGCGGCACTGGCAAAGGCCCTGGCCGACGATGGCCTCACCGTGCTTCAGGGCGTGCCGGCCATGTTCCAGCGGCTGCTGGAATACCTGAAAACGGAGGGTCTGGCGCTGCAGGCGCCGCGACTGCGCTACATGTCGGTGGGCGGAGCGCCCCTGGATCCGGCGGTGAAAGCGCGCGTGGAGGAGGCGTTCAACCTCAAGCTCCACAACGGCTACGGTCTCACCGAGGCCGCCCCCACCATCTCCCAGACGCGCCTGGACGGGGCATTGGACGACACCTCCTGTGGCCCGGTGCTGCCATTGCTCGGCTACCGCCTGCAGGGCACGGACGGGCAGCCCGTTCCCGAGGGGGCCGTGGGCGAGCTGTGGGTGCACGGACCCACCGTGATGAAGGGTTACTATCGTCGTCCCGATGCCACCGCCGAGGTGATCGACGCCGAAGGGTGGCTCAACACGGGCGACATGGCCCGCATCGACGACAAGGGCAATCTGCACATCGTCGGCCGCAGCAAGGAGCTGATCATCCGTTCGGGGTTCAACGTCTACCCACCGGACGTGGAGGCCGTGCTCACCGCGCACCCGGATGTGACCCTATCCGCCGTGGTGGGGCGGCCCGTGGAAGGCAACGAGGAGGTGGTGGCCTACGTGCAGCTCGCGCCCGGCAGCACCGCTACCGCCGAGGACATTCGTGCCTTCGCGGGCGAGCGGCTGGCTGCCTACAAGCGGCCGTCGGAAGTGGTGATCATGGAGCAGCTGCCGGCGACGCCCACCGGCAAGATCCTCAAGGGCAAACTCAACGACATGATCCAGGCGGGCGACGTGTAGGGAGCACGGTTTTGGCGGACGACAACACACAACACACGGACCACTCCGGCGAGACCGCCGAAGGCTTCCACGGCCTCATGGGGCACCAGCTCGTGGAGTGGGAGAAGGATCGAGCGGTGCTGGAGCTGGACGTCCAGCCCAAGCATCTGAACCGCAGCGGCGTGCTGCACGGCGGTGTGCTCTCCACTTTGCTGGATGCGGTCTGCGGGTTCGCCGGCTGCTACGCCGACGACCCTGCCGAGCACCGCGGTGCCATTACCCTGTCGCTGACCGTGAGCTTCACCGGCCAGGTCAATAGCGGCCGCATTCGCGCCGTTGGCCGCCGCCGGGCCGGCGGCCGGCGTATCTACGCGGCCACCGGCGAGGTCTTCAGTGAGAGCGGCGAGTTGATCGCCCTCGGCGAGGGCACTTTCCGGCTGCGCTCCGGCGGTACACCGTCCGGCGAGGAGGGCGGCGGCGCGCCCGACGGCTCCCGCTGACATGGGCCGCCACTGGCGGTCCGGGGGCTGGCTTGCGGTGGTGCTGCTGGCCACCATCGGCTATCAGCTCACCGACTGGGCGCCCCTGGCAATCACCGCTGGGGCCGCGCTGGCGGTCTATCTGACGGGGCAATGGCCGGCGCTTCCCGGCGTGGCGAAGCTGCTCTTCGGCGTCGCCGGGCTAGCCGTGGTGGCACTGCCCTGGTTCATCGCCCGTCCCGGCGAGGCCCTCTGGCTTGCCATGGACCGCGCCATCTACTTTGCCACCTTCCTCGCCTGTCTCTCCTTTCTGCGCGAGGCGGCGGACAGCTCGCCGCTGGTGCGCCGCTGCGGCGCCGTGCTCATCAACCAGCCGCCGGCCAAGCGCTACGCCACCCTGAGTTTCGGGGCGTACCTCATCGGCGTGGTGCTGAACATGGGCGTGCTCAACCTGCTTGGCGTGATGATCCGCAAGGCCAACACCCTGGACGCCGCCGGCGGCCACGCCGTGATCCAGCAGGTGCGCCGCCAGCGCATGTTCACCGCCATGCTGCGCGGTTTTGCCGTCAGCCCCTTGGGTTCGCCGCTCACCATCACGCTGGCGGTGATTCTCTCCATCATGCCGGACCTGCGCTGGCAGGACGTGCTTCCCTACGGCCTGCTCACCATGTTCCTGCTGATGGCAGTGGGCTGGGTGGTGGATCGGGCCACCGCGCCGCGCCAGCTTGCCTCCATGGCAAACCGCGACCATGTCCCCGGTGCGTTGGGAACCATCGCCCGGTTCCTGGCCCTGGTGCTGGCCATCTTCGCAGGCGCCGTGACCCTCGAAGAGCTTCTGGACGTGGACCTGCCCGTGGCGATCATGATTGCCGCGCCGGTTGCGGCCATTCTCTGGATGTGGGTGCAGTGGCTGCGCGCCGGCTGGGGGCGGTCCGTGGTGCTCACGGCTGCCCGTGTGGGCCGGCGCAGTCCGGAGCAGTTCGCCGGCCTGCGTGCCGAACTCACCGTGCTGTGTGCCGCCGGTATCATGGGCACCATGATCGCCGCCGCGGTGCCGGAGACGCTGCTTGCCGAGACCCTGCAGGCGCTCGGCCTGTACGGGCCGCCCGTGGCGGTGGCCGTGACGCTGCTCATGCTGCTGTTCGCTCAGATGG
>SLBZ01000117.1 GCA_007126095.1 Aquisalimonas sp. | reverse complement strand
CGCCCGGGCGCGCGGCGCTGGTGATCTCCCACGAGCGCGATTTTCTGGAACAGGTCGCCGACCGCATGGTGGAGGTGGCGTGATGGAGTGGGATCTGCTGGTGGATCCGCTGTTCCGGCTGCCGTTTTTCACCGGCCTGGTGTTCGCGGCCGTACTCCCGGTGCTGGGGCTCTACCTGCGCATGCGCGAGGAGTGGCTGGCGGCGCTGGGCTTTGCCCACCTGGGTGGTGCCGGCGGTGTGCTTGGCAGCCTGTTCGGGGTGCCGCCGCTGATGGCTGCCCTCGGTGTCGCCGGCGGTGGCGTCGCGGCGCGCGGGCTGGTGAAGCGCACCGGCAATGATCTCTATGCGGTAATGATACTGGCGGGCTGGGCGACCATGATTCTGGGCGCACAGTTCAGCCATCACGCCCGTACGCTGGCGCAGACGCTGGTGGACGGCCAGCTCTACTTCACCACCCTGGAACATCTGCTGACCGGGCTCGCCTTTGCGCTGGTCTTCGCAGTCCTGATGCCGTGGCTCTCCCCGCGGCTCCTGCGGGCGCGGCTGTTTCCCGGACACGACCGTGCCAACGGCCGCAGCGTGGCCCTGCTGGGGCTCGGGTTCAACATCATGGTGGCCGCCGGGGTGGCGCTGGCGTCCATGGCCATGGGCGTCATGGCAGCCTTCGCCCTGATCTTCATCCCGCCCTGGGTGGCGTTTGCGCTGGCGCCGAGTTGGCGGGCGGCCGTCTGGCTCGCCGCCGCGGTGGGGGTGCTGGCCTATCTGGCGGCGTTCGTGATTGCGTTGCTGGGCGATCTTCCCTTCGGCCCGGCGTTCGTCGCCATTGTCGTGGTGATGGCGCTGCTGCGGTTGCTGGCGCGGCGGAACTGAGGCCGTCCACGCGGGTAGCAGTAACGGTTATCCGTCCGTGCCATTACCCGCTCAGCGGTTCTCCTCCCAGCTCGAACGTGTGGTGGGGGCTTCCGGGTCGCCGGGCGGCTGGTCGAAGGGCGTCAGCGTGAGGAACTGCTGCAATTGCGCCCGGGCCAGGTCGTGGCGCTCATTCTGGCGCAGCACGTTATAGAAGTAGTAGTGGCGCCCGGCGTCCACGTAGCCGTGGGCGGTCTCATCCAGCGGCGCCAGGTAGGGGTCGTCCGCCGGTGGCGTCTGGTCGGCCAGGGACTGGTAGAGAAAGCCCAGGCGTGAGCCGATCATCCAGGTGTCTTCACCGGCCTGCACGCGGCGTTGGCTGCGCGGCGCCTGGTATTCCACCACCGGCCGGTCGTGGGTGTTGAGCGGGGCGTCATCAAACAGGCCGCTGCCGGTCACGTGGCCGGCATAGAAACGCAGGCTCACGGCCTGCAGCAGGTCTTCCGGCAGGGCCGGGTTGTCGGCGAGACGGCGACCGTGGTCCACCAGTGCATCCGGATCCACGGTGATGCCTTCTTCCGTTCCCACCAGTGCGATCACCGAGCCGTCCGCAAACAGGTCGCCGCGCCACATGACCACCTGCGGGAACACCGCCTCCATGGTCCGTGCGATAGTGCCGAGTTCCTTTTCGGTGAGCTGGTAGAGGGGCAGCCACTGGACGAACAGGCCGCCGTCGGCCAGACGCTCACGCCCTGTCTCGTAATGCTCGACGGTGTACAGATTGCCGGTGCCCGCCTTCCAGGGGGTAAAGAGGTCGCTGATGATCAGGTCGTATTCAGTGTCGGCGTGGCGCAGGCAGTGGTGGCCGTCCTCGGCACGCACGGTGACCCGCTCGTCGTCAAAGAGCCCCTGGGTCCAGGGCTGGAAGTGCCGTTCCGCAAGTTCCACCACTTCCGGCAGCAGCTCGCACACATCCACCCGCTCCACCGGGAACAGCAGGGATGCCCCCGCCGTGATGCCGGTGCCCATGCCCAGATAGAACACGGAGCGCGGCTCCGGGTGGGTCATCATGGGGATCAGGGTCTGGTTGCGCTCGGACTCCAACGCACCCGTGCCGCCGAGGGTGTAGAAGTTGTTCACGCGGATCAGGCGGTGCTCGCCGCGCTCGATGACCGCCACGGTGGCGTGGGTGCCCTCGATTACCTCCAGCAGCCGTTCGTTGGCCTCCGCGCTCACGTTGGTGGCTGCCGGGCCGGCGGCGCGGAAAACGATCAGGCCGGCCACTGCCACGGCGACCGGCGTAGCGTAAATCACCCGGTGCGGCCAGGGGATGGGTTCGCGCAGAATCACCGGCAGCATCAGTGCCGGGTAGAGTGCCGCCAGTACCAGCAGGCTGCCGCTCACGCCGAGCCAGGGGAGCAGCAGGAAACCGGCCGCCAGCGAGCCGACGATCGCCCCGGCGGTATTGGCCGCCACCAGCCGCCCCAGAATCTCGCCGGGCTCCGGCCGCGCCGCCTCCATGAGCCGGAGCAGGTAGGGCAGGGTGATGCCCAGTAGAATGCCGGGCAGCACCATCACCAGCAGCGCGACGATGGAAACGGCGCCGAGGTATTCCAGCCAGGGTGCGCCGGCGCCGACGTAGGCGAGGCCGCCGGTCACGGCGTGGAATGCCCAGGGGGATGCGGCAATGACCGCGCCGGAGGTCGCCAGGATCACCAGGAGGATATGGCGCGGTTGCGGTGTGCGCAGCCGTGCCAGCCCGTTTGCGGCCAGGGAACCCAGGGAGAGGGCGAGCAGGAAGGCCACCAGCACCACGGCGTAGGTGTAGACGGAGTTCTGCAGCACCTGGGCGAACAGCCGCGTCCACAACACCTCCACGCCGAGGGTCGCGGTGCCGGAGACGCAGGCGATCAGCGCAACCAGCCGGCCGGAGAGCGCGGGTTCGGTTGCCTGTGGCGTTGCCGTGCGGCGAGGGGTCGTCGCTGGCTGGTTGCTGTCCCGCTTGCCGCTTGGTGCCAGAGCGAGGCTCGCCGCCATGGCGATGGCGGCGATGCCAACGAACAGGTCGATGCCGATGGCGAGTGCGTACGCGCCGGTGAACCCCAGCGCGGGTGGCAGCACGAACCCGGCCGCCAGCGCCCCCATGGCCGAGCCGAAGGTGTTCAGGGCGTAGACGGCGGTGCCGGTGGTGGCGAGTTGTCCGGTGATGCGCACTAGGTGCTGACCCATCATGGGCAGGGTGCCGCCCATGAGGAAGGCCGGCGGAAACAGCACCACGGCGCCGAGTCCGGCACGCAGGGCCGTGGTGGCCCAGGAGGAATCCCCCGTGGCCGCGTGCAGTGCCGGGTAGACCAGATGGTAGAGGTCGAGGAGTATGAAGTGGCCCACGGCCGTGGCCGCCACACCCACTTCCAGCAGACCGAAGGTCTTCAGTGGCGACCGCACACGCGGCGCCAACCGCCCCCAGAACCAGCCGCCGGCGGCCAGTCCGGCGAAGAAGATGGCGATGGCCAGCGCCGCCGCCTGGGCGGTATTGCCAAACAGCAGTCCCAGCTCCCGTACCCACAGCACCTGGTAGACCAGGGCGGCGAATCCCGAGAGCAGGAACAGACCAGCGGTGGCGGCAAGTACAAGGCGCGGCATGGGGTGGAAACAGGCTGCGTGTGGGGGTGTTATTTTATATCATTGCGCCAGCTTCCGCACGGCCGGGAACGCCCGGCGCGCCGGCGCTACTTCTGATACTTGTCCTTCCATTCGCTGTAGGGCATGCCGTAGACGAT
>SLBZ01000089.1 GCA_007126095.1 Aquisalimonas sp. | reverse complement strand
GGCCGGAGCCGGTGGTTCTTCGGGTCAGTGGGTGACGGGTTAATTACCAGTCGTCGTCACCGTCGTCTTCCCACTCGTCATCCCATTCGTCTTCCTCTTCCTCTTCGGTGTCCCAGTCGTCGTCCCAGTCGTCTTCGGCATCGTCATCATCCTCGAAGTCGATGGTCTCGGACTGGCCCTGATCCGCGTCATAGTCGGAGTCAGTCTCGAAGTCGCCGGCCTGGGCGAAGCCGCCAAGGCCAAGGCCCAGTGCGGCCAGCAGGATCAGCATGTAATTGCGAAGTTTGGCGATAGCAGACATAGCATCCTCCTTCGTCTTGCTTTGGAGCTACCCCGGTGTCCGGGGCGGCGTCAGAAAAATCGATCTCGGGTGGAATGCGCGGCGCGATCAATTACCAGTCGTCGTCACCGTCGTCTTCCCACTCGTCATCCCATTCGTCTTCCTCTTCCTCTTCGGTGTCCCAGTCGTCGTCCCAATCGTCTTCGGCGTCGTCGTCTTCAAAGTCGATGGTTTCGGACTGGTCCGCGTCATAGTCGGAGTCCGTCTCGAAGTCTCCGGCCTGGGCGAAGCCGCCAAGGCCGAGACCCAGCGCGGCCAGCAGAACCAGCATGTAATTGCGGAGTTTCGTGAGCGCGGTCATCGTGACCTCCTTTCCGTTTGCGAATGACATGATTGAATGTCTTGCGCCCTGTGTCTTGCAGGCTGCGTGCCAGGATTGCCGTATCCAAATAAATCAATAAGTTAAATAATTCTAGTCATTTCTTGTACAGCAACACGGGTGTGCGCTTGCGGCACATGCGTCCGTCCCGCACGCTTTCTGTGACGTGGTTCTCAGAAAGCTCTCCTTTGCTGTCGCGGTGCGGCGACAGAATCGCGATGTATTGTTGATGTACAAGTGTTGTACACTTCGCGCTATCGACAACAACCGTTTGCAGGGACTGACGTGATGGAACAATTGATCGGGCTTGTGGAGCGTGGGTTCGTGCCGGACCCGTTCGTGCGCGCGGGTATCCGCCGCCTCCTGGCGGAGCGGTTGCGGAGCGAGGAGGGCGACGGCTGCGAAGACCGGCGCGAGCGGATGCACGCGCTCCTCGAGGACATGGCCGCGAGCCCCGTAGCGCTGGCAACGGATACGGCGAACGAGCAGCACTACGAGTTGCCCGCAGGGTTCTTCGAGGCGGTGCTCGGCCCGGACCTCAAGTACTCCTGCTGCCTCTGGACGGAGCAGACGCGGACCCTGGCCGACGCGGAGGCCGCCATGCTGGCGCTGACCTGCGAGCGCGCCGGCCTGGAGAGCGGACAGGATGTGCTGGAGCTCGGCTGCGGCTGGGGTGCCCTGTCGCTCTGGATGGCGGAGCACTATCCGGAGAGTACATTCACCGCAGTCTCCAATTCGTCCTCTCAGCGTGCATTCATCGAGGCGCGTCGGGACGAGCGTGGGCTGGGGAATCTCACGGTGATCACCGCCGACATGAACGATTTCGACACCGACCGCGGCCGCTTCGACCGGGTGGTGTCCCTGGAGATGTTCGAGCACATGCGCAACTGGCGGGAACTGCTTCGGCGCGTGCACGGCTGGCTGCGTCCTGGCGGGCGGCTGTTCTTCCACGTGTTCTGCCACCGCGATCTCGCCTACGTGTTCCAGACCAGCGGCCCGAAAGACTGGATGGGGCAGCATTTCTTCACGGACGGGCTGATGCCCTCGGCGCCCATGCCGCTCTATCTGCAGGAGCATCTGCGCCTGAAGCGCCACTGGCAGGTGAACGGCCAGCACTACGAGGCCACCTGCAACGCGTGGCTGGCGCGCATGGATGAGGCCGATGAGCGGATCCGCAGCGTGTTCGCGGAGACCTACGGTGCCGATGCGGTCGGCCAGTGGGTCAACCGTTGGCGGGTCTTCTTCATGGCGTGTGCGGAGCTGTTCGGATTCCGCCATGGTAACGAGTGGTTTGTATCACACTACCTCATGGAGCGTCCTGCGCAGGATCGGGAGGCGCAGTCATGAGCACGGGGGCGGCTGTACTGTGGGGGCTGGTCACGGCGCTGGGATTGATGCTGGCTGTGTGGTTGGCCAGTCTGCGCCTGCGCGATGCAAGCCTCGTGGATCGGTTCTGGGGCGCCGGATTCGTTCTGCTGGCGTGGGTGTACTGGTTCACCGCCGGTTTACCGCCCGTGGGGCTCATCATGGTGCTGCCGGTCACTCTCTGGGGGCTGCGGCTGTCGGCCTACCTGAGCTGGCGCAACTGGGGCCACGGCGAGGACTACCGTTACCGCGAGATGCGCGACAAGCACGGCAGCCGCTTTGCGTGGGTGAGTCTGTGGACGGTCTTCATGCTGCAGGGAGGCCTGATGTGGCTGATCGCCATGCCGCTGGTCTATGGCGCGAGGGTTCCGGAGGGCAGTGCCCTGATCGTGCCGCTGGCCGTTCTGGGGCTTGTGGTTTGGGCGTTCGGCTTCATCTGGGAGAGTATCGCGGACGCGCAGCTCGCCCGCTTCAAGGCCGATCCCGGGAACCGCGGCCGCGTCATGGATCGCGGTGTCTGGCGGTATAGCCGCCACCCCAATTACTTCGGCGAGATCGTGTTGTGGTGGGGGTTCTTCCTGATCGCGGCTGCCGCTGGCGGCTGGTGGAGCGTGGTGAGCGCGGCGTTGATGACCTTCCTGCTCATGCGCGTCTCCGGTGTGACGCTGCTGGAAAAGAAGCTCAACGAGACGCGCCCCGAATACCGCGATTACGTGGCCCGCACCAACGCGCTCGTGCCCGGACCGTCGCGCCGGACGGGCGGTTCATCGCCAGGGTGATGGCATGCTCCGACCGTCGTTCGGGCGCTGTTTGGCGCTCCGTGTCCAGGCGTGGCCCGGGGACGACGGCGGTGACCGAGGTTGTGTGTGTCTTTATGCGGTTGTGGCATGTAGATAGGTATTTTCATTCTTTTTCTGCCTGATGGGCTGGCGGTATCGTGTTCAGCGTTCACCGGGAACTCACCCAACGGGAAGAACCATGAGCAACAGCCAGGCCACAATCGCACCACTGCCGGAAGGCCAGGACATCGACCTGGCGGGCGTGAATGCCGAGCTGGAGACTGCCAGCGCGGAAGAGCGTGTGCGGTGGGGGCTGGAGCAGTTCGGGCAGCGCATCTTGCTATCGTCGAGCTTCGGTGCCCAGGCGGCCGTGTCTCTGCACATGGTGACCCGGCAGCGGCCTGATATTCCCGTGATTCTCGTGGATACCGGCTACCTCTTCCCCGAGACCTACCGCTTCGTCGACGAGCTTGCAGGGCGTCTGGACCTCAACATCCGTGTTTACCGCTCCGAACTCAGCCCGGCGTGGCAAGAGGCGCGTTACGGCCGGCTCTGGGAGCAGGGCGTCGACGGCATCGAGCGCTACAACCGCATGAACAAGGTGGAGCCCATGCAGCGGGCGCTGCGGGAGCTGCGGGCGGAAGCCTGGTTCGCCGGCCTGCGCCGCCAGCAGGCCAGCAGCCGCGAGGACCTGGACGTGGTGGCGGCACAGAACGGCCGTTTCAAGGTTCACCCCATCATCGACTGGACCGATCGCGACGTCTACCGCTATCTCACCGCCCACGATCTCCCGTACCACCCGCTGTGGCACGACGGGTACGTGTCCATCGGTGATGTGCATACCACGCGTCGCCTGGATGATGGCATGACCGAGGAAGAAACCCGCTTCTTCGGCCTCAAACGCGAGTGCGGCCTCCACGAGGACGTCTGAGCGCGGCGGTCAGTCCAGCAACAGGCGGACGGAGCCCGTCTGATCGAAATCCCGGCTCCCCCTGAAGAACCTTCCGTACTCCACGGTGCCAGTGATGGCATAGTCAAAGTTGCGCTGGCCGCCGTGCACCAGGCGGATCAGTTCCGGCAGACTGCTTAGGAGTTGTGAGCGCGCCTCGATTTCCACCATGGTGGTATCGTTCCCCGCCACGGTGAATGCCTTGTCAGACGACCCATCCGCGAAATCGAGATCGGCCACCCGCAGGTCGTAGCTGATGGCGCGCACGGGCAACGATTGGCTGTTCGGGTTGTCGACTGCAAGGGTGAGCATGAACCGCTGCTGGGTCAGCCCCAGCTCCAGGGCGTCGATCCGCTCCAGCCGGAATTCCGGGTCTTCCAGCTCCGGCTGGAACAGGCTGCAGCCGGAAAGGGTTACGAGCACCATCAGCAATGACCCCAGCAACGTGCGCCTCGCGGTCGTGATCCAGCGGGCGTGTAACATGGCGATTTCCTCTGGCGGGCATCATGGGCATGTCAGTCACACTGACGGATGCCGGGAGCTTACGCCAGAGCAACGAACGCTGGCGAGCCGTCTCCAAAGGGCAACGAACTTCCGGGAAAGTGAGTATGAATCGGGCGGAGCACACCATCATCGCGGAAACACAGAGCCTCACGGCGGTCGTGCGGGCGCGGGGGCTGTGCAAGCGCTACGGCGAAACTGACGTCGTCCGTGGCGTGGATCTGGACGTGCGACCCGGTGAATGTTTCGGCCTGCTCGGACCGAACGGCGCCGGCAAGACCACCACGCTGCGCATGATCCTGGGGCAGACCCCGCCCTCCGGAGGCGAGCTGCACGTGCTGGGTCATCCCGTGCCGGAGCAGGCGCGGCGCGCCCGCCGCCGGATCGGTGTCGTGCCACAGATGGACAACCTGGACCCGGACTTCACGGTTCGGGAAAACCTGCTCACCTACGCCAGCTATTTCGGGCTCAACGGTGCGGCTCTGGGTGAGCGCGTGGATCAGCTGCTCGCATTCGCCAATCTCGACGGCCGCACCCGCGAGCAGATCCAGGCCCTCTCCGGCGGTATGAAACGCCGCTTGAGCCTGGCCCGCGCGCTCATCAACGAGCCGGATCTGGTGGTGCTGGACGAACCCAGCACCGGTCTGGATCCGCAGGCGCGGCAACACATCTGGCAGCGGCTCAATACGCTGGTGGAGCAGGGGCGTACCCTGATTCTCACCACTCACTACATGGAAGAGGCCGAGCGCCTGTGCGACCGCCTCGCCATCATCGACCACGGCACCATCATCGCCTGTGACTCGCCCCGAAACCTGGTGGCCGCCCACATTGAACCCCACGTCATCGAGTTGCGCGGCCATGACATCGGCGACTGGCAGACGCGCGGCGGCGCGCTCGCCGCACGTGCCGAACGTGTGGGGGATACGCTGCTTCTCTATACCCGCGATCCCGAGCCACTGCTCCAGGCGCTTGGCGGCGACCCGGACCAGCGCTACTGGCACCGGCCGGCCGGGCTGGAGGACGTCTTCCTGAAACTCACCGGCCGCGAGTTGCGGGATTGATGGAGTCCGACCGCCCATGAACGATGCCCCGGCCACCTCACCGCTCGGCATGCCCGCGGTTTCGACCCGCTTCATCGCCGTGTGGCGGCGCAACCTGCGCGTCTGGCGCAAGCT
This sequence comes from Aquisalimonas sp., assembly GCA_007126095.1. Classification (GTDB taxonomy): domain Bacteria; phylum Pseudomonadota; class Gammaproteobacteria; order Nitrococcales; family Aquisalimonadaceae; genus Aquisalimonas. Next base: position 30,009 of record SLBZ01000089.1, on the reverse strand, counting down.
GATGCTGCCGTCCATCTTCGGCAACTTCGGCGAGCCGCTGCTCTACCTGCTAGCGCTCGGTTACGGCTTCGGGCGCCTGGTGGGCGACATCGGCGAGCTCCCCTACATGGTGTTCCTCGCATCGGGCATCATCTGCTCCAGCGCCATGAACACCGCCAGTTTCGAGGCGCTGTACTCCGCCTACACGCGCATGACAGTGCAGCGCACATGGGGTGCGATGCTGGATGCGCCCCTGACCGTGGATGACGTCGCTCTGGGCGAGATCAGCTGGGCAGCCACCAAGGCGCTGATCAGCTCCAGTGCCATTCTCGTGGTGGCGGCGCTGCTGGGGCTGGTGGGCGGTTGGCAGGCCATTCTGGTGCTGCCGGTCATTCTGCTGACCGGCTTCTGCTTCGGCGCCTGCGCCATGGTGATCACCGCTGTCTCGCGCAGCTACGACTTCTTCCTCTACTACTTCACGCTGGTGATGACGCCCATGCTGCTGTTGAGCGGGGTGTTCTTCCCGCTGGATCAGCTGCCCCCGCTGGTAGCGCAGGGCGCGTTCCTGCTGCCCCTGGCTCACGCGGTGGAGATCGTCCGCCCGCTAATGCTGGGCGGCTGGCCGAGCGGGGTTGCGCTGCACCTTATCGTGCTGGCCGGATATGCGCTGGTCGCCTTCTGGGCGGCCACGCTGATTCTGCGCCGGCGACTCATGAGCTGACCACAAGCGGGAGACACCTTGCAAAACGGATGCGTTCGAAAGACAGTGTGCGGCGCCGCCACAACAGTTGGACACGCGCCACATGACTGAAACCGATGCCACTGCACCGCCCCGACACCGCTGGCCCGGCGTGGTTCTCGCCCTGCTGGCGGGTGGGCTCAGCCCGCTCGCCTACGCGCCCGTTGGCTGGTGGCCCGTGGCGTTCGTGTCCCTGGCGGTGTTGTTCTACCTGGTCTCCGGGCCGGAGCGTGGCTGGGGCCGGGTCGCCTATGCGTGGGGTGTGGCCTGGTTCACCGCCGGCGCCTTCTGGATCTACCACAGCATCATGTTCTACGGCGGCGGTTTCTGGGCGGCGGTGGTCTTCTGCGGTGTGCTGGCCCTGCTGTTCGGGTTGATCCCGCTTTTCACCGTGTGGCTGTGGCGGCGGGTGCGCCCGGTCGGTGATGCACTGGCGCTGGTGGTCGCCATGCCGCTGGCGTGGGTGCTGGTGGAGTGGGTGCGCAGCTGGCTGCTCACCGGCACCACCTGGCTGCAGCTCGGCTACAGCCAGAGCGATACCTGGCTCAACGGCTTTGCCCCCGTGGCCGGCAGTCTCGGCATCAGCCTGCTGGTCGCCATGGGTGCGGGTGGGCTGGCATGGGCCGCGCGCAACCCGGTGCAGCAGCGCACCTTCCCGGTCGCGCTGGCGTTCGTGCTCGTGTTCGTGGCCGGGCTCGGGCTGCGGCAGGTGGACTGGACCGATCCGGCGGGAGAGCCCCTGGAGGTGGCGCTCCTGCAGGGGAATATCCCCCAGGACGTGAAGTGGGACCCGGACTACCGGGACCTCACCATGTCCCGGTACCTGGATCTCACCGCCGCGCACTGGGACAAGGATCTGGTGATCTGGCCGGAGACCGCAGTGCCCATGTACCAGCATCAGGCCAGCCGTGAGTACCTGGCGCCCCTTGCGGATGAGGCCGGCCACTACGGCACCGACGTGCTGCTGGGCATCCCCACCTACGATCATGGCTCCGGCAACATCTACAACAGCGTCATGGCGCTCGGCAGCGACATCGGCTTCTACCACAAGCGTCATCTGGTGCCGTTCGGCGAGTACGTGCCGTTCCGCGAGCAACTTGGCCCGGTCCTGGATGTCTTCGGCGCGCCGCTGGGGGATTTCAACGCCGGACGCTCGGCGGCGCCGGTGCGCGCCGCCGGTCAGAACGCCGCCATCTCCATCTGCTACGAGATCACCTTCGCGCCCGTGGTGGCGGCATCGCTGCCGGAGGCCACTTATCTGGTTAACGTCAGCAACGACGCCTGGTTCGGCACCACCATCGGCCCGCACCAGCATCTGCAGAAGGCGCGCATGCGTGCCATCGAGTTCCAGCGTCCGCTGCTTCGCAGCACCAACAACGGGATCACGGTCGCGGTGGACGAGCGTGGCCGGATCACCGATCGCGCACCGCAGTTCCAGCCGGCGGCGCTGACGGCCACGTTCCAGCCCCGCGCCGGCAGCACGCCGTACCTGCTGTGGCTCGACTGGCCGCTGGTGGTGCTGAGCGTGGGTGGGTTGGTGCTGTTCGCGGGCTGGCGCTGGCGCAACGCCCGCGGTGCCTGACGCCGGCGATCACTATGTGCTCTTGCGCTTCTTGCGGGGGCGAACGGTCTCCGGTTTGATCTCCGCGGTCTTCACCCGGTTCTCCTGGGTCTGCACGATGGTTACGGGGAAACCGTGGATGAGCATGCTGGTGCCGGGCTCGGGGATGGACTGCAACTGTTCCAGGATCAGGCCGTTCAGCGTCTTCGGGCCGTCGGTGGGCAGGTCCCAGTCCAGGGCGCGGTTGAGTTCGCGCACGCTGATGTTGCCCTGGGCCAGATAGGCCCCGGACTCCAGCGGCCGCAGATACCGGGAATGGGCGGCGGGGTCGGTGGTGAACTCACCGACAATCTCCTCGAGAATGTCCTCCAGGGCCACCAGACCGAAGATATCCCCGTATTCGTCCACCACCATGCCGATGCGCCGGCGCTGGCGCTGGAAGTTCACAAGCTGGGTATGCAGCCGCGTGCCCTCGGGAATGAAGTAGGGGGGCTCCAGGCGTTCCAGCAGCTGTTCCCGGTTCAGGCGCCGCTCCGTCAGGTCCGATACCACGCGGCGCAGGTGCAGAATGCCGTGGACGTCGTCGATGTTCTCCTTGAACACGGGCACACGGGTATGCTGGCTACTGCTGAGCTGGGCCACGATCTCGTCCCAGTCGTCGGTCAGGTCGATGCCCACGATCTCGTTGCGCGGGATCATGATGTCCTCGACAGTCGCCTTCTCCAGGTCGAGGATGTTGAGCAGCATCTTCTGGTGCCGGCGGGGAATCATGGTGCCGGCTTCGTTGACCACCGTGCGCAGCTCGTCCTGACTGAGGTTGTCCCTGTCGGTCTTGCGCGGATCCACCCCGATCAGCCGCAGCAGTCCGTTTGCGATGACATTGACCCCCCACACCAGCGGATACAGCACCTTGAGCAGCGCCGTCAGCAGCCACGAAGCCGGGAAGGCGATACGCTCCGGGTGCAGGGCCGCGAGCGTCTTCGGTGCCACCTCGGCAAAAATCAGGATCACCAGGGTGAGCAGCAGCGACGCCGCGCCGATGGCCCCCTCGCCGTAGAGCTGCAGCGCGATGACGGTCGCCAGGGAGGCGGCGAGGATGTTGACGAAGTTGTTGCCCAGCAGAATGACGCCCAGCACCCGGTCGGGCCGCTCAAGCAGCCGCGAGGCCAGGCGGGCCGAGCGCCGGCCGTGCCGCGCCAGATGGCGCAGCCGGTAGCGGTTCAGGCTCATGAGCGCCGTCTCCGAGCTGGAGAACAGCCCGGACAGTACGATCAGCAGGGCGAGAATGCCGAACAGGGTGCCAAGGGGGAGGTCACTCACGGATGCCGCCTCGCGGAATGCCGGACCGATGCCATGACGTGATCACCCGCGGCCCAAGATCAGTTCCAGAACCAGTTTGGTACCGAAATAGGCAATCAGCAACGCGGCGAAGCCGCTGACGGTCCAGCGGATCGCCGTGCGGCCGCGCCAGCCGTAGCGCCAGCGCCCCGCCAGCAGCGTGGCGAACACCAGCCAGGCGGCGATGGAGAAAACGGTCTTGTGCACCAGGTGCTGCGCGAAGATGTCGTCCAGGTACAGGGTGCCGGAGCCCAGGGCGACGCTCAGCAGGATGAACCCGAGCCACAGCATCTGGAACAGCAGCTCCTCCATTTCCCGCAGCGGCGGCAGCGCGCGCACCAGCCCGCCGGGGTGGCGATGGCGCAGCCGGTGATCCTGCCAGGCGAGCACCAGGGACTGCACCACGGCAATGCTGAGGACACTGAAGGCGAGCACCGAGCTGACGACGTGGACTTCCATGCCGGCCGGGAAGGTGGTCATGGGCGATCCGCCGTCTGCGGCGGCCAGGTTCACCAGTTGCAGCAGCGCGGCCACGGGCAGTATGAAGATCATCAGGTTCTCCACCGGCCGGCGCAGCGCGCCGAGGAGGATGATCAGGGTCATCATCGCCGCAACCAGCGATGCCGCATTGAACAGCCCGAGATCCAGCGAGGCGCCCTCACCCAGCTGGTGTGACAGTGCGGCGCCGTGGGCGAGCACGCCGATCCAGCCGGCGGCGAGGAACGCGCGCCGCCACGGTACGCGTTCGGCCCCGGACACCAGTCGCCAGGCAAAGCCGGCGCCGGCGATCAGGTACAGCGCGACGGAAAGCAGGGTTGGCAGCATCTGGTCCATTGGCGGTGCTGGATTTCCGTGGCAGGCAGATTGGTCGGCACGCCCACCTGCCGACGGGTGGATCATCGCACAGTTGGTAGGTCTGGCAAAGGCGCCGAACCACACGGCAGCGATTGATCGCCGGCGGGTCAGGCGTTACCTTTGCCTGTTGATTCCCGACTTCACTTTCCGCGGGGCGAGAGGCCACGGCATGTTTCAGAACCTGAGCGAGCGCCTCGATGGCGTGATGAAGCACCTGCGTGGGCAGGGGCGGCTCACCGAGGAGAATATCCAGGACAGCCTGCGCGAAGTGCGCATGGCGCTGCTGGAGGCGGATGTAGCGCTGCCCGTGGTGCGGGAGTTTATCCGCGACGTCAAGGAGCGCGCCCTCGGCGAGGAAGTGAAGAAAAGCCTTACGCCGGGACAGGCCTTCGTCAAGATCGTCAAGGACGAGCTGGTCCGCGTCATGGGCGAGGCCAACGACGCCCTGGATCTCAACGTCCGGCCGCCGGCCGTGGTGATGGTTGCCGGCCTTCAGGGCGCGGGCAAGACCACCAGCATCGCCAAGCTGGCCCGCTATCTGCGCGAGCGCGAGAAGAAGAAAGTGCTGGTGGTGAGCTGCGACGTCTACCGTCCGGCGGCCATCGACCAGCTGGAGACCCTGGCGGCGGAAGTGGAAGTGGAGTTCTTCCCCTCCAACAGCAGCCAGAAACCGAAGGACATCGGCAAGGCCGCCCTGGAGCACGCGCGCAAGCAGTTCCACGACGTGGTGCTGGTGGATACCGCCGGCCGCCTCCACGTGGACGAGGCGATGATGGACGAGGTGGGTGAGCTTCACCGGGTGATCGAGCCGGCGGAGACGCTGTTCGTCGTCGACAGCATGACCGGCCAGGACGCCGTGAACACCGCCAAGGCGTTCAGCGACGCCCTGCCGCTCACGGGCGTCATCCTCACCAAGACCGATGGCGATGCCCGCGGCGGTGCCGCGCTGTCCATTCGCCACATCACCGGCAAGCCCATCAAGTTCCTGGGGACCGGCGAGAAGACCAAGGCGCTGGAGCCGTTTCATCCGGACCGGGTGGCCTCCCGCATTCTCGGCATGGGCGACATGCTCAGCCTCGTGGAAGAGGTGGAGCAGGGCGTCGACAAGGCCCAGGCGGACAAGCTCGCGAAGAAGCTCAAGAAGGGCAAGGGTTTCGATCTGGAAGACTTCCGCGACCAGATGTCGCAGCTCGGCAAGATGGGCGGTATCGGCAGCCTCATGGAGAAAATGCCGGGCATGGGCGGCATGGCCGACAAGGTGCAGGGTCAGGTGGGTGACAAGGACGTGAACCGTCTGGTCGCCATCATCAACTCCATGACCCCGGCCGAGCGCCGCCGGCCCGACATCATCAGCGGCTCCCGCAAGCGCCGCATCGCCACCGGCTCCGGCACCCAGGTGCAGGACGTCAACAAGCTGCTGAAGCAGTTCAAGCAGATGCAGAAGATGATGAAGCAGGTGAAGAAGAAGGGCGGCATGCAGAAGATGATGAAGCAGATGGGCGGCGGCGGTGGTGGCGGATTCCCGCCGGGCGGCGGCATGCCTCCCGGAGGCGGCCTCCCCCCGGGCGGCGGATTCCCCCGCTAACCGAAACCGCCCTGCCGTAGTGGCCGTAGGGTGGACCTTCAGGTCCACCAAGCCGCAAGCAGAAACCGGACCCTCGCCGTAGGGTGGACCTTCAGGTCCACCATCATGGCACCCGACCCCGGCGGCTCAGTGCTCCCCCTCCGGCCCCAGCACCTTGCGCCGCAGATACCGGATCCCCAGAAACGCCGAAATCACCACCAGCGGCACCGCCGCGCCCACGGCGAGGTCCACGTTGAACTCCACCCCGGCGCTGTGCACGCCGTGGAGCATGTAGTAGATGAGCCCCGAGCCGTAGTAGCTCATCACCAGAACCGACAGCCCCTCCACCGTCTGCTGCAGGCGCAGCTGCAGGTCGGTGCGCCGGTTCATGGACGCCAGCAGATCCCGGTTCTGTCCCTCCAGGGCGATGTCCACGCGCGTGCGCAGCAGGTCCGCCGCCCGGGAGATCCGCCGTGCCAGCCCTTCCTGGCGCTCGGCCACCGATTCACAGGTCCGCATGGCGGGCCGGAAGCGGCGCACCATGAACTCGCCGATGGTCTGCAGCTCGCGGATGCGCACTTCCCGCAGGTTCTCGATGCGCCGCTGCACCAGCCCGTCGTAGGCGCGCGACGCGCTTAGCCGGAAGCTGTTGCGCGCCGTGGTCTGCTCCAGGTCGGCGGAGAGCGCGGAGATCTCCTGGAGCAGGGACTGCTCGTTATCCAGGCTGGAGCTGCGGGTGATCCGCCGGGTGATGGCCTCCAGCTCCTGCTCCAGGCTGGTGAGCAGGGAAGTGGTCTGTCGCGCCAGCGGAAACCCCAGCAATGCCATCAGCCGGTAGGTCTCGATCTCAAGCAGTCGCTGGATCAGTCGCCCGGCCCGTCGCGGAGCCAGCCCCCGATCCTGGATGAGAATGCGGCCGTAGCCATCACCGTGCAGGCGGAAGTCCGTGTACACGCGCGCTGCGCCGTCCGCCACTTCGCTCCCGGCCACGTTCTCGGTATGAAAGATCTCCGCGAGCTCGTGGACCGGACGGTCCGGTGATTCGGGCCCTTCAAAGGTCAGATGGACGGCGACGATCAACTCGCCCGGAACGGTCCGCAGCCATTCATCGGGAACCGCTTCCAGGGCAGGGTTCGCGAACGGCGTGGTGGGGTCGTCGGGGACGCCGCTGGCAAAGAAGGTGTAGGTGGAGAACTCCGTGTGCCGTTCCCAGCGCAGCCGGAATGCGCCCAGGTCCACGCTGTGGTGCGTGGAGTCCGGGTCCGGTGGTGTCTGTTCCAGCGCCTCGCACAGGGCCGTCACGCAGGCCAGGTCCGCGTTGCCGTTGTCACTGAGCATGGCCAGGTGCGTGCCCCGCAGCGGGCCGCCCAGGCTCTCGAACGGGCGCGCATGGAGTTCGGCGGCAATGTGCCGGCGTTGCGCGTGCTCCTGAAGGCCACCGGTGGCCGTTGCGTCGGTGTCGTTGCTCACTGTTGTTATCCCCGGGACTTGCCGATCCGGCATCATGGTCTGCCAGTGAGGCCGGATCGGCAAGCCCTACCCACCCAGCAGTGACGCTGTTCCCGAATAGAGCAGGCGCAGGGCCAGCACTGTGAGAATGACGTTCAGCGCGGTGTGGAAGCCGCGGTTGCTCAGGTCCTCTAGGGCGATCCGGCCCGTGACCGTGCCGGCGAAACCGGCGATCAGCATGGCTGCGAGAAAGGGCAGGTAGGGGGCGAACGCGAAACCGAGCAGGCCGAACACGCCGATCTTCAGCCCGTGCTGGATCACCATGCATGCTGAGAACGTGCTCACATGCACGTGGCGGTCCAGCCGCATGGCCCGCAGCATGGCCGCCACGAACGGGCCGGTTGCACCGACGAACAGTGTTACCAGGCTGGTGATGGCGCCACCGGCGGCCACCCGCGCTCCTGATCCACGGCGCAGCGTCGGCTTCGGCCCCCAGCAGGCCCACAGGATGAAGGCGCCGAGGGCCAGTTCCATCCACCCCAGGGGCAGTCGGACCAGCAGCTGGGAGCCGGCCAGTGCGCCGATGATGCCGCCCCCGGCAAAGGCCAGCACGATGGGCCAGCGGATGTCGCGCAGCCCGAGCGCCACGCGCCCGGCATTGGACCCCGCCTGAATCACGCCGTGCAGCGGGATGACGGCGGTAACCGGGAGGTAGACGGTCATGATGCCCAGCAGCAGGACGCCGCCCCCGGCGCCGAAGGCGGCGGTGATGAACGACGTCACCAGGCTGCTGGCGAGCAGCACGGCCATGCTCCAGCCGGACAGGGCCTGGGGGATCAGTTGTGCCCAGAGGTCTGCAATGAGATCCGCGATCACGTACGACTCCTGTTGACCGGCAGGATAACCGAGAATGCCGGGTGAGGCTTTGGTCCTTCGGGCTGCGCTTGTCGCCTCCTGCGCGGACGCATAGACTCGCCTGTCATGAGTACGAGCAATCCGTTCGACCCCGCCAACTTCACCCGCCGCATTCCGGACGGTGACGACCGCGAGCGCCTGGTGTGCGACGACTGCGGCTTCATCCAGTACGAGAACCCCAAGATCGTGGTGGGGTCGGTGGCCTACTGGGGCGACCGGATTCTGCTGTGCCGCCGCGCCATCGAGCCGCGCATCGGCTACTGGACCCTGCCTGCCGGATACCTGGAACTGGGCGAGGACGTGGAGGTGGGGGCGCGGCGTGAAGCCTGGGAGGAGGCGCGCGCGCAGATGGAGATCGAGCAGTTGCTGGCCGTCTATACCATTCAGCGCATCAGCCAGGTGCAGCTCATCTACCGGGCGCGGCTGACCTCGCCCGAGGTGGCCGCGGGGCCGGAGTCCCGGGAGGTGGCCTTGTTCCGGCCCGACGAGATTCCCCGCGACGAGATCGCCTTCCCCACGGTGCACTGGGCCCTGGCGCATTTCCAGGAGACCCGCGAACACACCGCGTTTGCCCCTCGTCAGAACCCCGAGGGCGGGACCGGTAACCTGATCGGCGGGTTGTAGCCCGTCCCGCTCTCGCGCACTGCATAAGGAGTTCAGTGATGTTTTGTTCCCAGTGCGGAACGGCCAACCCGGACGATGCCCGCTTCTGCGAACAGTGCGGTGCGCCGCTCGATCCCGAGGAGCGGCGTCTGGTGGCGCAGGAAACCGGTTTCTTCGGTGACGGCCCGGCCGCCGGGATTGCGTACGGTGGCTTCTGGCGCCGGGTGGCGGCAGCCCTGGTGGACATGCTGGTGCTGATCCTGCCGCTGACCATTCTCCAGCTGCTGCTGGCGCCGGCCTCACTGGCCGGCGATCAGCCCCCGGGCGCTGGAGCGTTCTGGACCTGGTGGGACACCATGAACCTGGCCGTGGGCTGGCTTTACTGGGCGGGGATGCACAGTTCCAGCTATCAGGCCACGGTGGGCAAGATGCTGATGGGCATGAAGGTCACCGATCTGCAGGGGGAGCGCATCTCCTTTGCCCGCGCTACGGGCCGGTACTTCGCGGAGATCCTCTCCGGCCTGCTGCTGATGATCGGCTACATCATGGTCGCCTTCACCCGGCGCAAGCAGGGGTTGCACGACAAGATCGCCGGGACGCTGGTGGTCCGTGTGTCATCCTGAACAGGACGCCCGACCATGACGTGGCGCAACGACCCCGTGGATGTGAATAGCCTGCCTGCTTTCGAACGGGTGGCACTGACACCCGTGTCGGCGCGGTTCGTGCCCTACCGGATCATCGCGGCGCTGGGGTTCTGGGGGCCGTTCACCCTGATCGTTGCGCTCACCCCCCTGTGGGCCACCGTCCCCCTGCCGGCCCATGCCGCCCTGCTTGCCGGGGTGCTGCTGGTGGGCACGGCGGCCGCGGTGCTGTCCGCGCTGGAGGCGCGGCGGCGGGCGTTCGCCCTGCGCGATGAGGACCTCATCCATCAGGCCGGGCTGGTGGTCCAGCGGACCACCGTGCTCCCGGTCTGCCGCATCCAGCATGTGGAGACGGCCAGCGGCCCGCTGGAGCGGGCCTTCGGGCTGATGCGGCTCACCTGCTTCACCGCCGGGGGCACCAGCGGCGATCTGGTGCTCGCCGGCCTGCGGCCCGAGACGGCGGAGGCGCTCCGCCAGCACCTCCTGGAGCGGATCCGCGCCCGGGATGACGCCCCGGCTGCATCGCCGCCCGAGGACGATCCCCTTGGTTGAAGCCGTGGAGGCGGGCTGGCAGCGGCTTTCGCCGTGGTCGGTCGTATTCCTGTTCGTGCGCGGGGTGTTGCAGTTCGTCCGCGAGAACGTGCCGGTGCTGCTGGGCGCCGGCGCCGGGGTGGCGGTGATCGAGCGGATCGGTGCCACGGAGGTGCTCCTCGGCCTGGCCGCGCTGCTCCTGGTCGCGGCGCTGTTGAGCCTGGTGTACTACCGGCGCTTCCGCTTCCGTCTCGATGACGACGTGCTGCTGGTGCAGAAGGGGCTGTTCGAGCGCACGGAGCTCAAGCTCTCTGCGGGGCGGATCCAGCACATCAGTCTGGAGCAGCCGGCGTACATGCGCCCGTTCGACATCGTGCGTTTCAGCGCCGCCACCCCCGGCGGGGTGACCACCGAGCTGGAACTGCCCGGGATCCGGCGCGGGCTGGCGGAATCGTTGCGCCAGGCCCTGAGCAGCGGCCGCAGCCTCGCGGAACAGGGCAGCGCCGCCGCCGGTACACCGTCGGCAGAGGTCGTCTTCCGGCTCGGTGCACGGGGCCTGACCCTGCACGGGCTGGCCAGCAACTCCGTCTACCTGCTCGCGGCCTTTCTCGCACCGGTGCTCCAGCCCCTGGAGCGGCTGGCTCGCCAGCATCTGGATACGCTGGGCGACTCGGTCTGGGTGCGCATGGTGGTGGAGGCGCCCTGGCTCGCGGGCAGCGCCATTCTCGCTGGCCTCATTGCACTGCTCATGCTGGTGTCGGTGGTGGTCGCATGGCTGCGGTTCCACGGCTTCACGCTGGTGACGGACGGAGATCGCTACGTGCAGCGCAGTGGGCTGCTCAACCGCCAGGAGCAGGTGCTGTCCGCGCGCAAACTGCAGTCGGTGGAGTGGGTGCAGACCGCGCTCGGCCGCCTCCTGGGGCGTGGCTACCTGGTCTGCCGGCAGTACGGTGGCCTGCCACGCGCCGCAGACCACGCTGGCCACAGTTTTCTGATTCCGGGCCTCGCCGTCACGGAGGGGCCGGCGCTCGCGCGCGCGTTCTGGCCACCACTCGCCCTGGAAGGCGCGTACGCCCGTGTTCACCCGCGTTACCGGCGCGCCATGGCCGTGCGCTTCGGCCTGGCGCTGCTGGTGATCGTGGGGGTGGTCGCTGCAAGCGCCGCGCAACCGTGGTGGCTGCTGGCCGCCGTGGCGGTGCCGCCGCTGGCCTGGGGGCTGGGCCACCTGCGCTGGCTGGCCGTGGGCTGGCGCGTGCAGCACGACTACGCCTTCATCCGCACGGGATTGCTGGGGCGGCGCACGTCGGCGTTTCCGCTGGCCAATGCCCAGGCGGTGCGGGTGCAGCAGAGCTGGTTCCAGCGCCGCTGGGGCGTGGCAACCCTCCAGATCACCCTTGCCAGCGGCCCGGAGCGTCTGCCGTGGATCGACCATGCCGAGGCCTCGGCACTGGCGAACCGGACGCTGTTGCACGTGGAAGCGCCGCCAGGCGACCATGCTGTCCAGTCCGGGCGCGAGTGAGCAGGCGTTCCGGGGGGTCGGTGCCTGACTGGTGCCATTCGATCACGCAGGGAGTCCGCCCATGCCGGTATCATCCCGTTACCACCCCGACAGCCGACACGAGGCGCTTGGGCCGGCCTTTTACGACGCCGTGGAGCCGGCCCCGTTCCCGGATCTGCGTCTGCGCTTCCGCAACCAGCAGTGGGCCGACCGCGTCGGGCTGGGTACTCTCGACGATACCGAATGGCTGACCCATTTCGGTCGGTTCGAGCCGTTGCCCGACAACCTGGCGACGCCCCTGGCGCTGCGCTATCACGGCCATCAGTTCCAGACCTACAACCCGGAGCTGGGGGACGGGCGCGGGTTTCTCTTTGCCCAGGTCCGGGATGAGCGGGATCGCCTGCTGGATCTGGGGACCAAGGGCTCGGGGCGGACTCCCTGGTCCCGCGGTGCCGACGGCCGTCTCACCCTCAAGGGGGGCGTGCGCGAGGTGCTGGCAACAGAGATGCTGGAGGCGCTTGGCTGTTACACCTCCAAGAGCCTCAGCCTGATCGAGACCGGCGAGGATCTGGTCCGCCACGACGAACCCTCGCCCACCCGCTCCTCGGTGCTGGTGCGCCTGGGTCACAGCCACGTGCGCATCGGCACCTTCCAGCGGCTGGAACGGCTGGGCCAGCGCGACGAGCTGCGTCGCCTGGTGGACTACTGCATCGAGACCTACTGGCCGGAGGCCGCCGACGAGCCGGACCCGGTTGCCGGGCTGCTGAGCTGCGTGGTCCGCGCCACGGCGGACATGACCGCCGAATGGTGGGTCGCCGGATTCGTGCACGGGGTGCTCAACACCGACAATGTGGTGATCACCGGCGAGAGCTTCGATTACGGGCCGTGGCGCTTTCTGCCCCACCTTGACCCCTATTTCACCGCGGCGTACTTCGATCACATGGGGCTGTACGCCTTCGGCCGCCAGCCCGGGGTCATGGTATGGAACCTGGAGCAGCTCGCCCGCAGCCTGGCGCCACTGAGTCAGGCCGCCAAGCTGCAGGGACGGGTGGGCGCATTCGAGAGCCGCTTCGACCAGTCCGTGGTGACGCGCACGTTCACCCGCCTCGGCCTTCACACGCCGGAGCCGTGGAGCGAGGCCCGCGCCCTGGTGGGGCGCTTCTACGAGGCGATGGAGGCGACCCACGTCCCCTTCCAGCGGCCGTTCTTCGACCTGGTGGGCGGCGCGTCGCCGGAGCGCATGGACGCCAGCACGGAGGCGTCCACATACCGGTCCGCGCACTGGGCCGGCGTGATCGACGAGCTGCGGGCCTGTGATCCCCTGCCGAGTGCCGCCTCTGTGGCGGAGGCACCCTATTGGCGGCTGGATGGCCCGGTGGCCATGCAGGTCCGGGAGGTGGAGGCGATCTGGGCGGCCATTGCCGATGACGACAATTGGGAACCGTTCACGGACGCAGTCAGCGCCATGCGTATGATGGCCCACGCGCACAGGGAACTGGGCGTGGTCTGGCGCTGACACGACGGAGTACTTGTGGATACCAATGATGTGATTGCGCGCAACAACGTGCGCATTGTCGGTCAGGGCGAACGCACGTTGATGCTTGCCCACGGATTCGGTTGCGACCAGACCATCTGGAGCCGCCTTGTGCCCTGGTTCGAGGCGGATCACCGCATCGTGCTGTTCGACTACGTAGGCTCCGGCCGCTCCGACGCCAGCGCCTACGATGCGCGGCGCTACAGCCGCATCGATGGCTACGCCCAGGACGTGGTGGACATCTGCCGGGCGCTGGACCTGCGGGATACCTTGCTGGTGGGCCATTCCATCAGCGCCATGATCGGCCTGCGGGCAGCCATCCGCGCCCCGGAGTACTTCTCCGGCCTGGTGATGATCGGCGCCTCGCCGCGCTACGCCAACGACCCGCCGGGGTTCACCGGCGGGTTCGACCGCGAGGACATCCTCAATCTGCTGGACATGATGGAGCACAACTTCGCGAGCTGGGCCCGCATGCTGGCGCCCGCGGTCATGCAGAACCCCGAGCAGCCGGAACTGACTGACGAGCTGGCGTGTTCACTGGCCGCGAACACGCCCGGGGTGGCGCGGGAGTTCGCCGAGGTCGCCTTTCTCTCCGACAATCGCGATCTGCTCCCACTGGCGCCGGTGCCGTCACTGATCATCCACTGCACCGACGATGCCCTGGCGCGTCCGGAAGTGGGGGAGTATCTGCACCGCCGTATGCCGGACAGCACCCTGCGCATGGTCGACGCCAGCGGGCATTTTCCGCACGTGAGCGCCCCCGCGGAAACCGCGTCGATCCTGCGGGATTACCTGGACGCGCAGGCGTCCCGCTGTGGGCACTGACCCGCGGCCTGCCGGAGTCAGGCACGAGGCCGGTGGAGCGGAGATGGACGGACTACTGGACAACGTCCCCTGCGGGATCGCACGCCTGGATGCCAGTGACGTGGTCGTGGTGGCCAACACCACCCTGGCGGAGATGCTGGGGCACGGCAGCACGGATGCGCTGATCGGGCAGCCGCTCACGGCGTTCATGGATCCCGCCAGCCGCGTCTTTCACCAGACGCACACGCGGCCGCTGCTCAGGCTTCAGGGCGCCGTCAATGAGGTCTATCTGCGCCTGCTGAGCGCGACCGGCGAACCGGTGCCGGTCATCGTCAATGCGCGCCGCGGCGCCGGCGACGTGGTGGACTACGCCATTCTCGCGGCGCCGCTGCGCAGCGACTACGAAAACGAGCTGCTCCAGGCGCGGCGCGACGCCGAAGAGGCCTCCCGTGCCAAGGAACGCTTTCTCTCCACCATGTCGCACGAGTTCCGTACGCCGCTGAACGCCATCATCGGCTTCTCGGACCTGCTGGGTGCCGGCCATGCCGGGGAGGTCAATACGGAACAGAAGGCGCAGCTCGGGTACATCCACGAGGCGGGTCGTTACCTGAATACCCTGGTGAACGACATTCTGGGTTACACGCGCATGGGCACGACCGATCTGGCGATCAATCTCGTGCGTTTGCCCGTGGCCACCATCCTGGCGCGCGTGGAAGCGCTGGTCGGTCAGGAATTCACCCGCTGCGGTGTGGACTATCGGCGTGAGGAAAGTGATGCGGACGCATGCGTGACCGCGGACCCGGACCGCATGCAGCAGATCCTGGTCAACCTGCTCGGCAACGCCGCCAAGTTCACGCCGCCCGGTGGTGCGGTGACCGTGCGCTGGGCCGTGCAGGGCCGCCAGGTGCTGATTCACGTGGCCGACAACGGGCCGGGCATCCCGGCGGCCGACCGTAACCGGATCTTCCAGCCCTTCACGCAGCTCAATCGCGACGATAACGCCGCGCGACGCCGCGGGGTGGGGCTGGGTCTGGCCATCAGCCGTGAACTGGCCCAGGCCATGGAAGGCGATCTCACCGTCGTCAGCGAGGAGGGCGAGGGGGCCACGTTCACCCTCAGCCTACCGCTGGCGCCGGACTAGTCCCCGTCCTGGCGCGTCCACAGCGGGCGTGCGGCCAGCAGCCCGAGCAGCGGCCCCGGCAGCAGCGCGATCAGCAGATAGGCGGGCTCCACGCGGAATTGCAGCCACTCCAGCAGCATGAGACTGCCGATGCTGATGGAGAAGCCGATGCAGTTGGTCAGGGTCAACGCCGAGCCGACGATGTCCGCCGGCGCGTGACGGGCGTTCAGTGCCGAGAACTGGGGTGAGTCCCCGGCGGCGGTGACGCCCCAGACCAGCACGAATACGGCAAACAGCCACGGCGGCGCCGCGAGCATCAGGGGCGAGAGCAGGCAACACAGGGCCGAGGTGCCGAGCTGCGTGATGGCCACCCGGCCGCCGCCGAAGCGTTCCACCAGCAGGCCGCCGGCGGCGCAGCCCAGGGCGCCGACACCGATGAAGGCAAAGGCCGCCATCGACAGGGCCTGACGCTCCAGCCCGTAGGCCACGAACCACACGGGAATGAACGCCCACAGCGCATACAGCTCCCACATGTGGCCGAAATAGCCCATGACGGTGGCGCGAAAGCGCGGCACGCGGAAGGCGCGGAATACCCCGGCAAAGCGGACGGCGCCGCTGCGCTTGAGGTTCGGGCCCTCCGGTACGCTCCACGCCAGCAGTCCGGCGACCACCGCCAGCACCGAAGTGCCGAGGATGACCGCCTGCCAGTTCCAGGTGACGCCCACCGCGCTGATCAGGTGCGCCGAGGCGGTACCCAGCACCAGCGCACCGACCAGAAAACCCAGCGCCCGACCCAGCCCGCCGCCGTACCACCCGGCCGCCATCTTCATGCCCACCGGATAGACCCCGGCCAGAGAGAAACCGACGATGAAGCGCGCCGCGAGTACCGCGCCGAACTGTTCCGGATACAGCAGCACACTGGCATTGGCCGCAGCGCCGGTGAGCGCCGAGAGCAGAAAGACGTTCCCCGGGTGGAAGCGGTCGGCGATGGCGAGGAGGGCGAAGCACAGGGTGCCGGCGATGAATCCGAGCTGGACCGCCGTGGTGACGATGCCTTCGCCCCCGTCCGTGCCCCAGGCGTCCTGCAGGTCGCCGATGACGGCATTCGGCGCAAACCACAGGCTGGTGGCGAGCAGCTGGGCAATGACGATGGCGGGCAGCAGCCACCGGGGTGGTGTCGTATCCATGGGCGATCCGCGTTGGCGCCGCCCGCAGAGCGGCATTACTCCTGGTGCTGGCGCATGACCACGTCAGGGCGGAATCCGCAGATCAGCGCCCCCCAGTGCCGGTCCCGCAGCATGATGGGCAACGAGAGATCGTTCAAGACCTCGCCCGTGTCACGCAGGTAGGTCTGCAGCAGCAGTGGATCGGTATTGCGCGCCCGGCGGATTTCCGTGTCGTTGGCAGCGAAGATGCGCTGGTGGCGGCTGCGCGGCACATCCTGCTCCGGGTCGCCGGTCGGCGGTTCCGAGACGTTCGAGTGGTGGATCGCCGCGTAACCGGCGCGGTCAATGATCAGCATGTAGGCGCACCCCGGGATTTCGTCCCGGCCAGCGTCGACCGTGTCCTGGAAACGACGGGCGAATGCCTCGGTGTAGGCGGTGGTGTACTTCTTGGGGTCGCCGTCGAACACGCACTGGTAGTCCTGATCGAACAGGTTGAGTCCCTCAGTCAGCATCGCCTCCAGCGTATGCTGGACCTGGTCGCGGTAGGTCGTCGCCGTGTCCAGAATGCTCTCCAGCGTGCCCTCGCCCAGACGGTAGCGCGCAAGCAGCGCCATGCTCTGCTCGGAGGCCTCGCGCAGCGTGGCGGAGAAGGCGGCGGACTCGCGCATGGATTCGTGGACCTGCTGGCCCAGGTCGCGGATCTCCGTACTGCGGGCGTGGATGTCCTGGTTGGTGACCGTCAGCTCCTCGATGGATGTACCAATGGCGATCAGCTCGCCGTGGGCGTTCTCCAGCGCGTCCACCATGCCGGCAAAGGTATCCGTGGCGCCGCCCACGGCGACACGGGTCTCCTCGGCGTACTGGCGCATCTGCTCGCTGCCGGCCACGGTCTCCTGCACCTGGGTATCCATCTCCGCGACAATGCCGTCGATCTGGCTGGTGGCCTCGCGCACCTTGCTGGCGAGATCGCGGACTTCCTCGGCGACCACGGCGAAACCGCGACCGGCGTCTCCAGCGCGTGACGCCTCGATGGCCGCGTTCAGCGCAAGCAGATTGGTCTGGTTGGAAAAGCCCTGGACCAGGCTCATGATCGAGCGGATCTGCCCGGCGCTGTCCGTGAGCCGGCCAACGGTCTCCGCGAACTGCTCGAAGCGCTGGCTCATCTCGGTGATGCGGTCGGAGGCGCGGCCAAGTTCATCCCGGGAGCTGCGCACGTGCTCCAGGTTCTCGGCGTTGTTGGCCGACATGGCGTTGCTGCGCCCGGAGATGTCCTCCAGCGCCCGGGTGGTCTCCTCGCTAGACTGGAAGATGAGCTGGGAGTACGACTCCTGATCCTCGGCCCGCTGCTCGGCGCTGCCGGTGGTCTTGCGCAGGCGGGCCGCTTCCACGGCGATATCCAGGGCGCGGTAGCGCAGATCGCCCAGGGTCTCCCGGAGCTGGGCCACCACCTGTTCACTGGCGGAGTCCACGCCGGCGAGAGCGGCGCTGTCCTGGGACAGGTCGCCGCTGAGGTCGCCGCCGCTTCCGTGGATGCGGTCCAGCCCGTCCCGCAGATCGCGTACGGCGCGATCGGCGCGGGTGCCCCATTGGTAGACGGCGGCGGCCGCGCACCCCAGGCTGGCGCCGAGGGATAGAAGGGCGACTGCAGTGGTCGGCAGCAGCTCCGTGGCCACGGCCGCCAGTGCCAGGGCGTGCAGCGCCAGCAGTACGGCTGCAAGGGTGATCAGGCGTGCGCTGAATGGGCCGTGCACGGTATCGGTCCTCATTGCATGCGGTCGGGCATCGCAGCGCGCTCCGGCGGGGAGGTCTGCGCGTATGTCCGGAGTGTCGGCCCGCGTGCGGAAAACTTGATCCCACTACCCCGCGGGCGCGCTCACCTCCTGTGTGTGCTGCAGCCGCCAGACCCCGACGGCGGTCACCAGCACCGCCGGCAGCATCAGCAGGTTCAGCCACGTCCAGCCGACGCTGTAGAGCAGCAGTCCGGAGAGCAGCGACCCTACGGCCACCAGGGAGAAGACCACCAGGTCGTTGGCGCCCTGGGTCTTGCCCCGTTCCGCCGGCGTATGAGTCTGGGTCAGCAGCGTGCTGCCGCCGACGAACAGGAAATTCCAGCCGATGCCGAGCAGGATCAGCGCCGCGAGGAAGTGCGTGAAGCTGCCGCCGCTGACGGCGACGAATACCGACGCCACCAGTACCGCGCAGCCGGTGAGCAACATGTTCCCCAAGCCGAAGCGCGCGATCAGGTGGCCGGTGATGAAGGAGGGGGCGAACATGCCCAGCACGTGCCACTGCATGACCGTGGCGGCCTCGCGCATGCCGAAGCCTTCTGCCTGCATGGCCAGGGGTGTGGCGGTCATCACCAGGATCATGATGGCGTAGCCCACGGCGGCGGCCATCAGGGCCACCCGGAATGCCGGCTGCCCCGCGATGGTGGCAAATGGTCGCGCCACCGCATCCGGGGCCGGTTCGCTGGCCGCCGGCACGCGCAGGAAGGCGAGCAGACCGGAGCCGGCCAGTGCCAGGGCGATCACCATGGCGTAGGGGCCGGCATTGGGCGCGGCGGCGAACAGGGTCGTTGCCTGGCTGGCATTCCAGGGGCCGAGAAAGGCGGCGATCACGCCCCCGGCCATGACCAGCGATATGGCGCGGCTGCGGAAGGCGTCCGAGGCGACGTCCGCGGCGGCGAACCGGTAGTACATGGCGAAGCCCTGGTAGAGCCCGAGCAGCAGGTTGCCGAGACAGAACAGCCAGAAGCTGGAGAAGACAATGCCGGCCACGGCGGTCGCGCCGCCCAGGCCACCGCCGCAGATGGTGCCGATGAGAAAGCCCGGCCGGCGGCCGTAGCGTTTCATGAACAGCGAAGCGGGCAGGGTGAAGGTCACCGTGCCCACCATCATGGCTGCCACCGGCAGGGTGGCGAGCGCCGGCGTTGCCGCAAGTTGCTGGCCTACCAGCCCGCCCAGGGTCATGACCGTGATCGCCGTGATCAGGAACAGCGCCTGATTGATGGCGAGAATGGCGACGTTGCGTTTCTCGCCCGCCGGCGCTGCCGTAGTCAGTTCACTGGTCTCCGTTTTCTGGTGTGATGCGGATGAGTTCGCCGTCGGAGTGGTCCGTCAGCAGATAGATGGCGCCATCTGGGCCGACCCGGACATCGCGCATGCGCCGGTCCAGGTCCTCGAACAGCCGGCTGGTGTCGGTGACCGTCGTGTCGTCGAGCTGGACCCGGACAATGCTGCGCGCCACCAGTCCGGCGATCAGCAGATCGCCGTCCAGCTCCGGGAACGCGTCGCCCCGGTACTGGGCCATGCCGGCGGGTGCGATGGCCGGGGTCCAGACGTGCACCGGGTCTTCCATGTCCGGGAGCGACGTGTGCGGCGTGATGCGCGCACCGGAGTAGTCCACGCCGTGGGTGGCTACGGGCCAGCCGTAGTTGCCGCCGGGGGTGAGTATGTTCAGCTCGTCACCGCCGCGGGGGCCGTGTTCATGGGCCCAGAGTCGGCTATTGTCGGCATCGCGGATCACGCCCTGGACGTTGCGGTGGCCGTAGCTGAAGATTTCCGGGCGCGCGTCGGGGGCATCCACGAAGGGATTGTCCGCCGGCACGTCGCCATCGTCGGTGAGGCGCAGGATGGTGCCGGTGTGGTTGTCCAGCCGCTGCGCGTCCTCGCGGTAGTCGAAGCCGTCACCGTAGGTGACCAGCAGGGTGCCATCGCCCAGGAACAGCAGACGGCCGCCCAGGTGGACCGGCGTGTCGCGGGTTGGCTCGGCGGTAAAGATGGTCTCGATATCCGTGAGCCGGTGATCGTCCAGACGTCCGCGGATGACACGCAGGCTGTTGGCGCGGTCGCTGCCGTGGGCGAAGCTCAGGTAGATCCAGCCGTTATCGTCCCAGTCGGGATGGGGCTGCACGTCAAAGAGGCCCGCCTGGTTGCGCACGTAGACTTCCGGCAGCCCGGCCACGGGGTCGTCATGCAGGGTGCCGTCATCGATGACGCGCAGGATCCCTTCACGCTCGGTGACCAGCATGCGGCCGTCCGGGAGAAAGGCCAGTGACCAGGGGTGGCGGAGATCGTCGGCGATGGTCTCGCGCTGGTGCTCGGGTGCCGCCGCGACCGCCGGCAGGGCAGCGATTCCCAATGCGGTTGAAAACACGGCCACGAGTACATTCTTCACGCCCATTCGTGCGACTCTGTAGTAATCGGGAATTGACACCATAGCAGCATACTGACGACTCTGTTTACACGATGACTGGAATGAGATCAGCAGTGCGATACGGGGTGGCGTGGGTCGGCGCGGTGGTTGTGGCCGCGGTGCTCGGCTCCATCGTCCAGAGCCAGTTCAGCATGGCGTGGATCGTCGCCCTCGGGGTCGAGGTGACGCCCGCCCAGTGGCTGGGCGTGACCGTGCGCGACCTGTTCGGCTTCGCGCCGGTCTGGGCGCTGGTGGTGGCGGCGGCACTGCTGCTGGCCTTTCCCGTAGCCGGGCTGCTGGCAAGCAAGGCGCCGGATGCGCGCACGGCCGTCTATTTTCTCGCCGGTGGGGTGGGGGTGATGTGTGCACTGGTGATCATGGCCGCCGTGTTGCCGGTGACGCCGGTGGCCGCCGCGCGCAGCCCGTTCGGCATGGGGCTCATGGCGCTGGGCGGCGCCGTGGGCGGTATTGCCTTCGCCCGCTGGACCGCCGCGCGCGGGTGACGGGCGCACGCCCGGCCCCGCCCGGTGCACTGTGGCCACGAACAAGGATGTTGTCGCTGCTTCCAGATCGAGGTTGCGTTCATGTCGACGTTCGAACACCGTCTGCAGCAGTCCGCCGCAGCCGCAGCCACCGTTGGTGCAACGGTGCTTGCGGCCTGTCCGTGCGTGCCTTGCCGAGCTGCGTGGCATCCGCGAGGAGGCCGATACCCTCATCATCGAGCCCATGACGTCGGAGACAGCTGCTGCGGGCAGGCGTCGTGAGCGGCTGAATCGCCGAATCCATTCCCGCTGCCGGTGTCGCGGCGGTATCATGGCGTGCTCATCCACCAGCAATGCCATGGAATCGCGTTCGTGCCCAGTTCCCGTTCGACCCGACCCCGCATCGGCCTCGCCCTCGGCGGCGGCTCCGCACGCGGCTGGTCGCATATCGGCGTCATCAAAGCCCTTGCGGAGATGGAGATCGAGCCCGACCTGGTGGCCGGCACATCCGTCGGGGCCATTGTCGGGTCCATCTACGGGCTGGACGCCCTGGAGGCGTTCGAAGACTGGGTGATGCGCCTCAGTCGTCGCGACATCATCGGCTACATGGATCTGGGGTTCTCCAGCGGCGGTTTCTTCGAGGGTAAACGGCTGGTCAACACCTTCCGCGAGCATTTCGGCGAGGCGCGTTTCGAGGATCTGCGCCTGCCCCTGGGCGTGGTGGCAACGGAGCTGGAAACGGGGCTCGAGGTCTGGTTGCGGGAAGGAGGGCTGCCGGAGGCCGTGCGTGCCTCCATCTCGCTGCCGGGGATCTTCACCCCCGTGAGTCATGACGGGCGCTGGCTGGTGGACGGCGGCCTGGTCAACCCGGTGCCGGTCTCCCTGTGCCGGGCCATGGGTGCGGAGCGGGTGATTGCCGTGAGCCTCAACGGCGACCTGGTGGGGCGGCACATCCGCCGTCCCCGCAAGCCGGAGATTGAAGAAGAGGCCATGGATCCCAACTGGATGGACCGCCTCTCCGCCGGCATTCGCGAACACGCGCCCTGGCTGAAGGTCCCTGCCATGCCGCAGCTGCGCGGCGGCGATCCGACGCCGGGGCTGCTGCAGGTGACGGCGAACTCCATCAACATCATGCAGGACCGCATTACCCGCAGCCGCATGGCCGGGGATCCGCCGGATATGCTCATCTCGCCGCGGCTGTCGCACATCGGTCTGCTGGAGTTCGACCGGGCCGCGGAGGCCATCGCCGAGGGCGAAGCCGCCGTGCGCCGCATGGCCCCGGCGCTGCAGGACCTGTTCGAGGTGTAGAAAGTGGTGAGTTCGTGGATGGTGGATCTGAAGATCCACCCTACGCCGCGGCCCCGGGATAGGATGCAGGCGTAGGGTGGACCTTAAGGTCCACCATCACCACGCCCGACGTCACCCCCTCGCAGGAATCCCGGAGCCCGTAGGGTGGACCTTCAGGTCCACCACCACGATTTCCGCTTCACTCCCGGAATCCGGGGTACTGCTCGTCGGCGATACGCAGCAGGCCTGGCCAGGCGAGCTTGGCGGCGCCGCCGAGCATCTGGCCCTGCTCCCGGGTGGTGTCGATGGCCTGTTGGTCCGGCAGGTGGTGCGGACCGTTGCCGGCGCGGACCTGGATCTCGCAGGCGCGGGTGAAGAAGTACAGGTAGATGAACGCCTCCGGCACCGTCTTGCCGGCGGTGAGCACACCGTGGTTCCAGAGCATCATGATGTTCTTGTCGCCCATATCCCGGATCAGCCGCTCGCGCTCGTCCAGGTTCAGGGCCACACCCTCGTACTCGTGGAAGGCCAGATGCGCCTGGCAGAGCATGGCGGTCTGGCTGAGCGGCTTGAGCCCGCCTTCCTGGGCGGAGACGGCCATGCAGTTCGGCTCGTGCAGGTGCATCACCGCGTGGGCGTCGTCGCGCGCCATGTGCACGGCGCTGTGGATGGTGAAGCCGGCCGGGTTGATCTTGCCTTCGCCATCCTTGTCCACGGCGTTGCCGTCCTTGTCCACCTTCACCAGCGACGAGGCGGTGATCTCGTGGAACAGGTAGCCGTAGGGGTTGAGCAGGAAGTGGTGCTCCGGCCCCGGTACGCGGCAGGAGAGGTGGGTGAAGATCAGGTCGTCCCAGCCGAAGTGGGCCACCAGCCGGTAGGCGGCGGCGAGCTGGACGCGCACGTCCCACTCGGTGAGCGAGTCGAAATCGGTCTTCAGCGCGGGATCACTGGTTTTCATGTCCATGGTGTTCTCCTCGTCGGGGCCCGCCGGTTCATAGCCAGGCGGGTTCGGTCGTCAGGGGGGTGTCCTCTACCTGGCGGAGCAGATCCGCGTGGTAGTGGGCCTTGGGCAGCTCCACGTTGAAGAAGTAGCGGCACGCCGCCAGCTTCCCCTGGTAGAACGCCCGGTCGTCATCCGTGGCGGGTGTTGCGTTTGCCGCGGTGATCCCTTGCCGCAGCCACAGCCAGGCCATGACGATGTGCCCGGTCATCTCCAGATAGTAACTCGCATTGGCCAGGTAGCGCTCCTGA
This sequence comes from Aquisalimonas sp., assembly GCA_007126095.1. Lineage (GTDB taxonomy): Bacteria > Pseudomonadota > Gammaproteobacteria > Nitrococcales > Aquisalimonadaceae > Aquisalimonas. Next base: position 6,498 of record SLBZ01000089.1, on the reverse strand, counting down.
TCGCCGGTTTCCGCCACCGTGGCCAGCGCCTGGGTGGTGTCGCACAGGGTGTCCAGGGCGCGCCGCAGGGCATCGGCGTGGCCGGCCATGGCCGTCGGGCCGCTTCGGTCCACGTCGTCCGCGGTGCGACGCATGGTGTCCACCAGGCAGCGGAACGCGGCGCCGTCCTCCTGGCGCACCTTGCGGCCCAGCAGGTCCTGGGCCTGGATGCCGTGGGTGCCTTCGTGGATCGGGTTCAGGCGGTTGTCGCGGAAGTGCTGCTCCACCGGGTACTCGCGGGTGTAGCCGTAACCGCCCAGGATCTGGATCGCCAGGTCGTTGGCGCGCAGGCAGTAGTCCGACGGCCAGGACTTGATGATGGGCGTGAGAATGGCGAGCTGCCGCGCCGCGTCGGCCCTTGCGCCGGCGTCGGGATGGGTGCGTTCGTCGTCCACCAGGGTGGCGCAGTACAGCCCCAGGGCCAGGCCGCCCTCCACGTAGCTCTTCTGCGCCAGCAGCATGCGGCGCACGTCGGCGTGCTCCGCCAGCCGTCGCTGCGGCGTCGTGGGATCCTTCTCGCCCGGTGCGCGGCCCTGGCGGCGCTCCAGCGCGTAGTCGCGGGAGTGGAGGTAACCGCCGTAGCCGAGCATGACGGCACCGAGGCCCACGCCGATGCGCGCCTCGTTCATCATGTGGAACATGCACTTCAGGCCGTCGCCGGGGCCACCCACCATGTAGCCCACGCAGTCGCCGTTCTCGCCGAAGTTGAGCATGGTGGAGGTGGTGCCGCGGTAGCCCATCTTGTGGATGAGCCCGGCGAGTTTCACGTCGTTGCGCCGGCCCAGGCTGCCGTCGTCGTTGACCAGGTACTTGGGCACGATGAACAGGGAGATGCCTTTCACCCCCGGCGGTGCGTCGGGCAGGCGTGCCAGCACCATGTGCACGATGTTATCGGCGAGCTCGTGGTCGCCGGCGGAGATCCAGATCTTGTTGCCCTGGATGCGGTAGCTTCCGTCGTCCTGCGGGGTGGCGCGGGTGCGCAGGTCGCCCAGTGACGACCCTGCCTGGGGCTCGCTCAGGCACATGGTGCCGAAGAAGCGGCCGCTCAGCATGTGCGGCGTGTAGCGCTCGATCTGCTCCTCGCTGCCGTGCGCGAGGATCAGGTTCGTGGCCGCCACGGTCAGGCCGATGTAGGCGAAGGTGCCCACGTTGGCGCCCTTGGTGATGGCGGTGCAGGTCTGCGCGATGGTCGCCGGCAGCTGCATGCCGCCGCGGTCGAAATCCTGGGCGGCGGCGATCAGGCCGGTATCGCAGTACACGTCCAGCGCCTGCTTCACCTCCGGAATGGTGGTCACGGTCTCGCCGTCGAACTCCGGCTCCTGAAGGTCGTTCTTGCGGTTGTGTGGATAGAGATGATCCACGGCCACGCGGTGCGCCGTCTCGATGGCGGCGTCGAACGTCTCGCGGTTGTGCTCGGCGTAGCGCTCGCGCTCCGTGAGCTGTTCCGCGTCCAGCAGTTCGTAGAGCAGGAAGTCGAGATCGCGGCGGTTGACGATGGGGCTGTTCATGGTGGTCTCGTGCAGTGGGGTGGGCCTGGCCTGGTGGACGTAAACGTCCACCCTACGCAGGTTCAGGTACATCAATGCGGTTCGGGGGTGGGATCCACCCCTGGGCCGCCGGTTGCCTTACGCCGTCTTCGGCACGTCCATCTGCGCCGAGAACCGGTCCAGGTGCGCGTCGGCGTCACCGAACTGGTTGTCGATCATGGCGATACGCTTGGCGAAGTGCGCCAGGTAATACTCTTCCGTCATGCCGATGCCACCGTGCAGCTGGATGGACTGCTCGGACACGAACCGGCCACCGATGCCCACCTGGTGCTTGGCGATGGACACGGCGCGACGCCGTTCCACCGGGTCGCCGGAATCGAGCTTGGCGGCCGCCTTGAGGGTGGCGGAGCGGGCCTGTTCCAGCTCCATGCGCATTTCCACCATGCGGTGCTGCACCGACTGGAAGGCGCCGATGGGCATGCCGAACTGCTTGCGCTGTTTGAGGTAGTCCAGCGTCAGGTCGCAGGCCACGCCCATGGCACCTACGGCCTCGGCGCAGACAGCCATGGCGCCACGGTCCTGGGTCAGCTCGATGAGGTCGGCGGCCTTGCCTTCCTGGCCGATCAGGGCATCTTCGCTCACCTGCACCCCGTTCAGCTTGACCTCGGCTGCATGCAGGCCGTCGATGGTGGGGTAACCCTGGATGCTGACGCCCTTGGCGTCGGCATCGACCAGGAACAGGCTGAGACCGTCGGCATCCATGGTGTCACCGCTGGTGCGGGCGCTGATCACGAACTTGTCGGCGCTATCCCCGTGCAGCACCACGGCCTTGTGCCCGGTGATGGTGTAACCGGCACCGGAGCGTTCGGCGCGGGTGGCAACCTGGGTGTTGCTGTAGCGGCTGTCCGGCTCACCGTGGGCGAAGGCCAGGACCAGCTCGCCGCCGACCAGCGGCTCAAGAATCGCTTCCTTCTGGGCGTCGCTGCCGGCGTCGGCGATCAGCTGACCGGAGGTCACGACGCTGGCCACATAGGGTTCCAGCACCAGGCCCTTGCCGAAGGCTTCCATCACCAGCATGGTTTCGATGGCGCCGCCGCCGAAACCACCGATCTCCTCGGGGAAGGGCACGCCCAGCAGGCCGAGCTCCGCGATCTGGTTCCACATGTCACGGGAGAAGCCGCCCTTCTCCTGCATGTAGCCGCGGCGCTGTTCAAAGCCGTACTGGTCCTGCACCAGGCGCTCCACGGTGTCCTGGAGCATGCGCTGTTCGTCAGTCAGAGAGAAATCCATCGTTACTTGCTCCGTAAACTGTTGCGTTCGCTCAGAGGCCCAGAATCATCTTGGCGACGATGTTCTTCTGGATCTCGTTGGAGCCACCGAAGATCGTGAGCTTGCGATTGTTGAAATAGGTGGGCGCTGCGGACAGGGCGTAGTCCGGCGCCACCGCATCGTCGGTCTGGCCGTCCAGTGCTTCGGGCTGGAACGGCAGGGCGTAGGGGCCGACGGCTTCGCGCACGCGGTGGTAGATCTCCTGGCGGATCTCGGTGCCCTTGATCTTCAGCATGGAGGCTTCCGGCCCGGGCGCCTGACCCTGTTGCACGGCCGCGGTGACGCGCAGATCGGTCATTTCCAGGGCGTCCAGATCCATCTCGATGCGGGCAATGCGGGCGCGGAACGACGGATCATCGATGAGCGGCCGACCGTTCTTCTGCTCTTTCGAGGCGATTTCCTTGAGGCGGGTCAGCTCCATCTTGCCGCGACCGATGCCGGCGATGCCGCTGCGCTCGTGGCCGAGCAGGAACTTGGCGTAGGTCCAGCCCTTGTTCTCCTCGCCGACAAGGTTCTCCGCCGGCACCTTGACGTTGTCGAAGAAGACCTCATTGACCTCGTGGCCGCCGTCCAGGAGCTGGATCGGCCGCACGGAGATGCCGGGGGTGTTCATGTCGATGAGCAGGAACGAGATCCCTTCCTGCTTCTTGACCTCCTGGTTCGTGCGCACGAGGCAGAAGATCCAGTCGGCGTGCTGGCCCAGAGTGGTCCAGGTCTTCTGACCGTTGACGATGTAGTGATCGCCTTCCCGCTCGGCGCGGGTCTTGAGCGACGCCAGATCGGAGCCGGCTCCCGGCTCGGAGTAGCCCTGGCACCACCACGCATCAGCGGAGAGGATCGGCGGCAGGAAACGCTCCTTCTGCTCTTCGGAGCCGAAGTTCATGATCACCGGCGCCACCATGGCGAGCCCGAAGGGCAGCAGCGGTGGCGCACCGGCCCGCGCTGTTTCCTCCTCGAAGATGGACTTCTGCACTGGCGTCCAGCCAGGGCCGCCGTGCTTCTTCGGCCAGCCGGGGGCGGCCCAGCCCTTCTCGTACAGGATCTTCTGCCAGTTGACCAGGTCGTCCTTGGTCAGGTGCTTGTGGTTGAGCACCTTGTCGCTCATTTCCCTGGGCAGCTTCTCTTTCAGAAAGCTACGGACTTCCTGGCGGAATGCCTCTTCTTCGGGGGTGAAGTTGATGTCCATGACTGATTGACTCCAGGCGGTTGAGACCCGTCGTTAAAGAAGACCCCCGGCGGCCTTGTGCCGCCGGGGGTTGTGGTTTCAGGGGATCAGCAGACTTCGAACAGTCCGGCTGCACCCATGCCGCCACCCACGCACATGGTGACGACCACGTACTTGGCGCCGCGGCGCTTGCCCTCGATCAGCGCGTGGCCGGTGCAGCGGGCGCCGGTCATGCCGAACGGGTGGCCGATGGAGATGGAGCCACCGTTGACGTTCAGCTTCTCGTCCGGGATGCCGAGCTGATCCTTGGAGTAGAGCACCTGGGAGGCGAAGGCCTCGTTGAGCTCCCACAGGTCGATGTCGTCCATCGTCAGGCCGGTGCGCTCCAGCAGCCGCGGCACCGCGTAGATGGGGCCGATGCCCATTTCGTCGGGCTCCAGGCCAGCAATTGCGAAGCCACGGAAAATGCCCAGCGGTTCGATGTTGCGCTGCTCGGCCAGCTTGCCGTCCATGACCACGCACGCCGAGGCGCCGTCGGAGAGCTGGCTGGCGTTGCCGGCGGTGACGAACTTGTCCGGGCCCATCACCGGCTCGAGGGAGTTCAGGCCCTCCAGGGTGGTGTTGGGACGGTTGCACTCGTCCATGCTGACGGTGCGGTTCTCCGTCCACGTCTCGCCGGATTCCTTGTCCTTGAAGCCCTGCACCACGTCCATGGGCACGATTTCGTCGTTGAAGTAGCCCTTCTCCTGCGCGGCGGCGGTGCGCTGCTGGCTGCGCAGGGCGTATTCGTCCTGGTATTCGCGGGAGACGCCGTAGCGCTGGGCGACGATGTCCGCCGTCTCGATCATTGAGAGGTAGATCTCCGGCTTGTTCGCCTTCAGCCACTCGTTGTGCAGGTGGGTCTTGTTCATGTTGGCCTGGGCCAGAGTGATGGACTCCACGCCGCCGGCGGCCATGACCGGCACCTTGTCCACGAGCACGCGCTGGGCGGCCATGGCGATGGTCTGCAGGCCGGAGCTGCAGAACCGGTTCACGGTGGTGCCGCCGGTGGTGATGGGCATGCCCGCGCGCAGGGCAATCTGCCGGGCGATGTTGTGCCCGGTGGCGCCCTCGGGGATGCCACAGCCCATGATGAGGTCTTCCACCTCGGCCGGCTCCACGCCGGCGCGCTCCACGGCGTGCTTGAGCGCGTGGGCGCCCATGTCGGCCCCGTGGGTCATGTTGAATGCGCCGCGGAAGGACTTCGCCAGGGGCGTACGGGCGGTGGAGACGATAACGGCGTCGGACATGATGTTCTCCTGATTCGGCTTGCCGTTTGGACGGTTACTCACTGTATACGGGCGAACGCTCTGGAACGACTGTGCGGGAAGTGCGCCAAGCCGTTGTTGTGCATGGCAACATAACCCCCGGGGACCGCTTCCCATCGGTTGGGTTTCAGTATAGGGTGTTCGCTTTCAGAAGCAAAATTTTTAAAACTGGGTTTCGCAAGGCGGAATCAAAGCAGAGGAGAAGGCCCGTGCTGGTAGTCAACGGTCTCGACGAGCTGAGGGCTCAGAGCGGCAAGGATCTGGGCAGGACGGACTGGGTGACCGTGGATCAGGCGCGCATCAACGCGTTCGCCGAAGCCACCGGTGATCATCAGTGGATCCATGTTGACGAGGCGCGCTGCCGTGAGGAATCCCCCTACGGCCAGACCATCGCCCACGGCTTTCTCACCATCTCCCTGCTGCCCATGCTTGCCCAGCAGCTGCTGGAGATCCAGGGCGTCAGCGCCCGCATCAACTACGGTCTGAACAAGCTGCGTTTCACCGGCCCGGTGCCCGCGGGTGCGCGCGTACGCCTGCACCAGACCATCAAGGACGTCAGTGACCGCGACGACGGCAGCGTCCAGCTCACCGCCGAGGTCGTCATCGAGGTGGAAGGCCAGGACAAGCCGGCGTGCATTGCCGAGTCCGTGAGCCTCTGCCTGCCCTGATGGCAGCGGGACCGCGCCGGCGTCGGGCGGCCGTCTCAGGCCGGCCGCTCCGCGCCCAGGCGTTCGGCCAGCGCCGCCTCCAGGGTTTCGTCATTGCGCTCCAGGCGCAGCGGCGAGATGGCGATGTGATTGCGGCGCAGGGCCTCGATATCCGTGTCCGCGGCGGTTACCCCCGAGTAGTCGTGCTGGAAGGCGAACCAGTAGTACGGCTTGTCGCGGGTGTCCATGCGCGCCTCGATACGCACCCCGGCGATGGACCCACGGCCCTGGCGGCACACCGCCCGGCCGCTGACGGCGTCCGGGGCGATGGCGGGGAAGTTCACGTTGAAACACAGGTCCGTGCCCCATGGCCCGCCCGCCAGGTCGCGGATCAGCGCCGGTGCGTAGCGCAGCGCCGTGCCCCAGGGCACCGGCTCCGGGCTGTGGAACGCCTGACTCAGGGCGATGGCCGGTACGTTCATCACCAGCGCCGTCATGGCGGCGCCGAGGGTGCCGGAGTAGGC